>CAYJWO010000023.1:0-5868 GCA_964373825.1 uncultured Planctomycetales bacterium | reverse complement strand
AGTGGCAGATCGACGACACGCTTGTCCTGGATGACCAGCGCCTCCAGGGCGTTGTGGCAGAGCAGCGAGATCCGCCGCGGATACCCTTGCGTACACTCGTAGATCGCCCGGATCGCTTCCGGGGCGAACAGCTGCTGGCCCTCCGGCAAGCCGGCGGACTGCAGGCGGAACGCGATCATCTCTTCGGTCTCTGGTTCGCTCAAGGGGTTGACGATGTATTTCAGTGCGGCGCGGTCCATGAAGTTGCGGATGCGGCGGACTCGGCCGAGGAGCTCCATCTGCCCGAAGATGACGAGCTGCAGGAGTTTGTACTCGTTCGTTTCGTAGTTGAGCAGCGTCCGGAGGTTCTCCAGCATGTCGAGGGAAAGCTTTTGCCCCTCGTCAATCACGAGGACGATGGTGTGCCCTTCCGTGACCCCGCTGTGGAACAGATGGTGCTCGATCGCCTCGCGGCAGTCCAGGGCGGATTTGTGGGCGGACGGAACGCCGAAGAGGCGCGCGAGGTGGACGAGGAATTGATACTCGGACTCGAACGAGGGGTCGAGAATCATGTGGAAGGTAAACCCATCCTCCTCGGGAAATCCGGACACGAGGGTGCGCGCCAGCGTCGTCTTGCCGGTGCCGACGTCGCCAAGAATCAGGGAGAGCCCGCGCCGCAGACGGATCGCGATCTCCAGCCGGGTGAGCGCCTGCACGTGCGAGCTGGAGCGGAAGAAAAACGACGGGTCCGGGCTCGTGGAGAACGGCTCCTTGTTGAGGTCGAGGACCGTGTAGTAGCTCATCACCTAGGGCGGAAGCAGCCGGCGAATTTCCGCCAGGCTCTTCTGTTCCTTCCGCCAGGCTCGAATCTGCCGCAGCCGCTGGACGGTTTCATCGGTAAAGTACCGAAATCGTGTCTCCGGGCTCCTGCCGGATTCCCGAATCAGCCCTAGCTTCAGATAATACTTTAAGGTATAGACCGAGTGCCCTGTTATTTCTGATAAGTCCTTTATTAGATATATGTTATAGTGATTATCCATGTTCACTCTCTACCTAGAGAGTAAAATATATCACAAAAGGAGATCTCTTGTCAAGGCAACCGGAACAACTAGGTACAACTAGGGGCTGGATAGGACCAACGTGTGGAGAGCGAGGGTGGCCCGTAGGAGATCGGCTTCCGCCGGGAGGCGCGCGAGGCGAATCCGGTCCACGATAACCAGGCGCGGCATCTGGAGGAGCTCATCAAGGAATGCCAGGAGGCCCGGTTGGGAGCCTTCCACGACCAGCTCGACGTCAAAGCGAGTGGCCTCCCCTTCCCGACGGCCCGCTCTCGGCTTGAGATTCAGGCGCAGACCGGCCTTCCGGGAGAGCTGTTCCAGCTCGCCGAGGAACACCCCGTGCGCCTGCTCGCTGTCGCCGTCCACAAAATAGCCGGCCAGCGCGGCGCGAGCCTGCTCCAGCGCCGGTCCCTGCCCCATCAAACGGTGCAAGGCCACGGCTTTCTCCCGCTGGGTCTCCACGTGCTGGCGCAGTGTTTGCAGCTGGCCCCAGAGCGGTTGCAGCAGCAGCGAGACGAGCATCCAGCAGCCGATCAGCGAACCGGCGATCAACGCCAGGCGACGCTCGCGCGGCCGAAGCGTCAACAGCGGCGGTCCAGAGGGCGGACGTCCGGGATTCGGCATTAGGTTGGCGGGACCTCCGGCTGCACCATGAGCTCGAAATCCGTCCGCTCGCCGCCCGAAATGACCCGGCGCGTCGAGTACTGCAGCCGAACCCGGCCCATCCCGTCCACCTGCTCCAACCGCGCGAGATAGTCGAGGACGCCTTGGGTTGACGCCGCACTCCCCCGCACCGTGATTTCCTGGCGGGCGCGCTCAAACGTCACCGTGTCCAACGAGATCTCTCCTGGGGTGTGGCGCAGGATGTCCGCCAGCGCCTGGGTGAGCCGCCGCCGCTCCTGCAGGACCGCGGCGACCACCTGCAGAACACGCGCCCGCTCCCGGACGATCTTGGCGGGTCCGCCCACGTCCGCCACGAGCGCATCGGTCTGGGCGGCCAGCCGGCGCAGCCGAAACACCTCCAACCCGAGGAGCGCCGACCCGGCCACCAGCACGGCGAGTGCGAGGAGACCAGCGACCACCAGCTCGCGCAGCTGCCGGCGATGCGCCACCTGCTGCTGGAGCACGCGAGGACTGAGATTCAACAGCGACCGCTCGTCTGCCAGCGTCAATCCGCCGATCACCACCGGCGACACGGCGGCGGGCACATCCCGCAGCGGCGGCAGCGGCTGCCGGGCGTCCGCCGCCACGACGGGAAGGCCGAGCCGCTGTGACAGCAACGGGCACCACGCCGCCAGCTCGCCGACCCCGGTGAGCACAACGGACTGCGCCAGGACGTCGGGCAGCTCCTTGCGGATCGCCGCGCGGCTGCGCTCCACCTCGGCCGCGAGCACCTCCACCGGCTCGCCTAGTGCGTGCCAATCCTCCACGCCCTGGCCGACGCTCCGGGTCGACAAGAGCCGCCCACCGCCGATCAGCAGGAGATCCGTCCGACTGTCATCCAGGTGGACGACCAGGGTCGGCTCGGCCGCCGCCAACCGCTTCGCCATCGCCCGATACCAGCCCAGCACCCCCCAGGAACTCACCGTGACCAGGCCGACGGATAATCCCGCGGCGCGCGCCATCCCCAGGTAGCGCTCAACCACCTCCAACCGGCAGGCGACGACGGCGACCGTGCTGGAGCCCTCCGACTGCTGGAGCACATGGAAGTCGAAGAGGAGCTGCTCGCGCGGGTAGGGCAGCTGCCCCCGCGCGTAGAGCTCCGCCATCTGGGCCAGCTCGCCGTGATCGGTGGACGGAAACTTCACCACCCGGGTGATGACTTGCTCGCGCGGCACGACGACGATCGCCTGCCGCCCGCCCAAGCGATGCGCCGCCACCGCCTGCTGCAGGACGTGCGCGAGCGCGCTGGTGGGCTCCAGGCGCACGCTGACGAATTGCTGCAGGCGCCCGCCCTGGCGGCCTAGATCGGCGTGCGCCACGCGCACGCTGGTCCGGGTCCACTCCACGATCACCCGGGACGCCATCACCCTTCCCTCCAGGCGACCACCACCGGAACGGCGGGCCCCGCAGCACCCGCGGGGGCTCGACGGACGACCGCGTCAATGCGGTGGCGCGCGTTGGAGGACGCGCTCAGCGCTTCCGCCTGGATGCGGAACGTCGACGACGTCGCGCGGAAGTTCGCCTTGCCAAGCAGGGCGAGGAATGGCGCCTCATCCCCGGTGGCCGCGCAGCTCGCTCCGGCGAGCTTCGCCGAAGCCACCCCGCCGTCGAGATCGTCCTGCGTCACCACGCAGTCATCCTCGGTTCCCAGCGTGCCATCCAGCCCCGAGCGGCTGCGGTGCAGGTCGTTCGCCGCCCCCAAGATGCCCGCATCCCCTTCGGCGAGTGCCGTCAACGACTCCGCGAGAGCCGTGTTCACGTTGAGGGCCAATGCTGTGTCTTCCGTCCACACCGTGAACAACGGCTGCAGCGTATCCGTGAGCACCGGCTCGCTCATCCCCGGCACCGGCAAGAGCTCCTCCAGCGCGACCAGGTGAGCGTTCTTCGGCCGGTACGGCGGATCGTCCTGTGCCAGCTCGCCGGCCTCATCGGCGTCCACGTGATCGACGAGCGCCTGAGCAAGTTCCGGGGGAGTCACCAGGGTCGCCAGGACGGCCGGAGCGCTGTCGGCGACGGCGTTGACGTTGAATTTGCGATCCTCATCGGTGATCGTCACGCGTATTTCCGCCACCGGCGGAGCGGCCGGGTCGTCACCAGGCACCGGGATGACCCAGGTCGCAGACGGCTCGGCCCCCTCTCCGGGAACGACCGCCCAGTCGTCACCCAGCCAATCGGCGTGTTCGGCATCGTCCGCCCGATCCTGGGCGAGCCGCTGCATCGCCAGGTACACGCCGCTGCGCGCGAAGGCCCTGGCCTGTTCGTGCGCGCGGCGGTAGCGCGCCAATCGCACCTCGAGCGAGAGCTGCCGGCCGATCGCGACGGCGAGCAGGCTGAGGATCGCCACCAACGACAGTGTGATGATGAGCAGTGAGCCGCGCTGGGTGGTCCGCCGACCCATCAGGACCCTCCCCCGCCTGCCGCCGTCCCCCCGAAAACGCCGGAGGGGATGGTCAGGAGGCGGCTCATGGGGCGGCCGCCGTCCACTCGCAGGGTCACGCGCATCAGGCGCGGCAACGCGAGCGGCTCCGCGCCGTCTGGATCGGGCCATTCGGCCTGCCAGCGCAGCTTCTCCGAGCCGCTGCCCTCTTCGGGAAGATACGCGTAGACCACGTCGAGCGTCTCGCACCCCGGCAGGATCAACGCCGGATCGCCGGGACCCGTCTCCTGCACACCACGGCTCTCCCGCCAGAGCCCGGAGCCGCCGCCCTCCGCCTGGCATCGATACGTCACGAAGCGCACCTCGGGCAACTGGCCGTAGGTTTCTGATCGCACGGTGTAGAACGCCAGCGCATCCCCGCCGAAGACCGGCGGCGGCAGCTGATCTGGCCCGTCGCCATAGACCTCCTGGCGAGCATCGTACACGACGGCGTGGGCCAGGTCACGCGCCAACCGGTCCCAAGCGACCCGCCGACGCTGCACCGCGTCGCCCACCTCCTGAACCCGTTGCCACGCGACGATGCCGCCGCGCAGATGGCCTCCCAATCCGACGAAGAGCACGGAGAGCATCGTGACTGCGACGAGCAGTTCGACCAATGTAAATCCCATCTCGGCTGGAGGCTGGAGGCTGGAGGCTGGAGGCTTGTTGTCAGGTCCCTCCGACGCAGCCTTCGGCCTTGAGCCTTCAGCCTTGAGCCAGCTCGTCATTGGACCCAGGCGTCAGGCACCCAGGACGCGGGCCAGATCGCCGAGAGCGCAGCCGCCGCACCGCCCTCCGGAAGCCGCACGCGGACGGTGAGCCGACGCATCGAGAGCTCCGTTCCGTCGTCCGGCCCGTCCTGAACTGACAGCGTCCAGTCATACGCGATGCCGTCGACCTCTCTGCGGCCATCGCCCTCCAGCTCCAACGGCTCGCCGGAACGGGCGAGCGCCTCAAGCTGACGGGTTTCCATCTCGACGAGGAGATCGCGGGCGACGCCCAGGAGTGTTTCGGATACGGTGACGGACGCCGCCGTCTTGAGCTGCGTCCCCACGTTGCGGCTGATGAGCACTAAGCCCGTCGCGATGACGACGGCAGAGATGACCGCCTCAATGAGCAGGGCGCCCTGCTGCCAGCGAGGGACGGCTTGTCGCCGCATTCAGCGTGATCGTGTAGGCATCGTCGGAAGATGCGACCGTGACGGTCGCCGCGTCGCTTGTCCCGTCAGGAAACAACCGGGCGCATTGGCACTCGGTCGGCGAAGCTTCGGCGCTGACCTCCACGGCGATCCCCGCGGGGAGCGTCCGGCTGCGGGCCGCGCGGCCGCCGAGCGGCGTGCGCTGGCCATCGGATGCTTCGGTCTCCAAGCGGACCTGCCGCTGGGCTTCGTCCCACTGCCAGACGACCACCTGCCCCGTCGCCACGGCCATCTGGTGGCCGGCCCGCAGGAGATGGGCGAGCTCGGCCGCCAGCCCCTCCGTCCGCAGCCGGGCGGCTGTGTGGACGAGGCGCGGCATGGACACGGCGACGAGGACGGCGAGGATGGCCGTGACGAACGTGAGCTCCAAGAGGGTAAACGCGGCGGGGGATTTCGAATTGCGGATTGCGGATTGCGGATTGAAAAACCGACCCGATTCGCAATCCGAAATTCGCACTCCGCAATTGAAGTTAGAGTTGGTTTCAAAACCTCGCGCGAGCCGCGTTGCGAGCGCCAGCGGGCCAGATGCCAGGAGCGACGACGAAGGTGTACCC
>CAYJWO010000022.1:5151-9166 GCA_964373825.1 uncultured Planctomycetales bacterium | reverse complement strand
AGCAGGACGCGCTGGCCTTTGTCGGCGGCGTAGAAGGCCGCGGCGTATCCGCCGGGCCCGGCACCCAGAACGACGAGTTGGACGCGCTGAGGTTCCATGGAGAGTCGGTGACCGTCACCGATTACGAGAGCTTCACGTCGGCCTCGGGGAACCGCTCGAGCGCCTCGACGACCGCGCGGATGAAGCGCGCTCCGTCCGCCCCGTCCACGACGCGGTGGTCGTACGAGAGGGCGAGCGGCAGGAGGAGGCGCCCCTCAACTGTGCCGTCCTTCAGGACCGGTCGCATCACCCCGCGGCCGACGCCGAGGATCGCGACTTCGGGCCGATTGATGATCGGGGTGAAATGCGCGCCTCCGATGCCGCCGAGATTCGAGATCGTGAACGTGCCGCCCTGCAGCTCCTCGAGGGTCACCTTGCGCGCCCGCGCCTTCTCGGCGAGCGCCTGGAGCTCCGCGGAGATCGTCAGGAGGTTCTTGCGGTCGGCCTCGCGCAGCACCGGCACCATCAGGCCGGCCTCCGTGTCCACCGCCACGCCGAGGTGATAGTAGCGCTTCAGGATGAGCGTCTTGTCCGCCTCCTGGAGGCTCGCGTTGAACCGCGGGAACGCCTTGAGCGCGGCCACGACCGCCTTGAGGATGAAGGCGGTGAGGGTCAGCTTCGCCCCGCGCTGCTCGTAGGTGCCGCCGTAGCGCTTGCGCAGCGCTTCCACAGCGGTCACGTCGGCGTCGTCGAACTGCGTCACATGCGGAATCTCCGACCACGCGGACGTCATCTGGTCGGCGACTGCGCGCCGCACTGGTGACAGCGGTTCCTCCGTCACCGGACCCCACTTGGCGAAATCCACGCGCGGAGCTGCGGGTGCTGCCTGGGCACCTGATCCGCCCGCCATCGCTTGGGCGACGTAGGCTTGGAGGTCCTCCAGGGTGATTCGGCCGCCATAGCCACTGCCGGACACGCGCGACAGATCAAGCCCCAGCTGCATCGCCATGCGGCGGATGGAGGGGGCCGCCGGAGGTGGAGCACCACTGGGCGATGGCGGCCGGACCATCGGCCCGGAAGCTGCCGGGCGGGCTGCGGGCCGCGGAGTTGCCGCCGGACGCGCCGTGGGAGCGGACGGCTCGGCCACCGCGGCACCCGCCGCCTCGTCCGTCGCCAGCGAGACGACCACCTGGCCGACTGCGACGTCGTCGCCGGCCTTCACGTGGATCTTCCGCACCGTGCCGGCGGCCGGCGAGGGGATGGGGGCGATGGCTTTCTTCGTCTCAATTTCGAGGAGGTCCTGTTCTTTCCGGACGGCCTGGCCCTCGGCGATGAGCACGCTGACGACCGTGCCGCCCTCTATCCCTTCTGAGAGTTGTGGGATGCGAATATCCATCGCGACTCCGTCAGACACTATTGCGAATTGCGAATTTCGGATTGCGGATTGGAATGCGGCTCAATCCGCAATCGGCAATTCGCAACCCGCAATGCGTCATGTGCTGATCGCTGGGAAGGCCTTGTCAGGGTCGACGCCGAGATCCCGGATGGCTCGCGCGACGAGCGACGCCTCCACGGCCCCCCGCTGCGACAGCGCGTAGAGGGTGGCGACCACCGTGAGCTCCGCATCGATCTCGAAGAAGCGCCGCAGCGCCTGCCGGCTGTCGCTGCGGCCGAAGCCGTCGGTGCCGAGTGCCAAGAGCCCGCCGGGCACCCAAGGGGCGATCTGCTCGGCGACGAGCTTCATGTAGTCCGAGACGGCCACGAAGACGCCTTGCTCGCCGGCCAGCGCCGTCTCGAGGTAGGAGTGCCGCGGCGGCTGGGTCGGGTGCAGCATGTTCCACCGGCGCGCCGCCAGGGCGTCCCGCCGCAAGAGGTTGTAGCTGGTCACACTCCACACGTCCGCCGACACGCCGTAGCGCGCCGCCAGGATCTGCTGGGCGCGAAGCGCCTCGCGCAGGATTGGGCCGCTGCCGAACAGCTGCGCCTTGTGGGTCTTTCCCGACGGACCGGGCTGGACCTTGTAGAGCCCTTTCAGAATCCCCGCCCGCGCGCCCGCCGGCATCGGCGGCATCGGGTAGTTCTCGTTGTACAGCGTCAGGTAGTAGAAGATCTCCTCGCCCTGCTGGTACATCCGGCGCATGCCGTCTTCGAGGATGACCGCGATCTCGTAGGCGAACGCCGGGTCGTACGTCAGCAGCGAGGGAATCGTGCTCGCCAACAGATGGCTGTGGCCGTCCTCATGCTGCAGCCCTTCCCCGTTGAGCGTCGTGCGGCCGGCGGTCGCCCCCAGTAAGAAGCCCTTAGCCCGAATATCCCCGGCCAGCCACATGAGGTCCCCGATGCGCTGGAAGCCGAACATCGAGTAGTAGATGTAGAACGGCAGCATGTGCATGCCCAGGGTGGCGTACGTCGTGGCCGCCGCGATGAACGAGCTCATCGAGCCCGTCTCCGTGATCCCCTCTTCCAGGATCTGCCCGTTCGTCGCCTCCTGGTAGTACAGCAGCGTCTCGCGGTCCACCGGCTCGTAGAGCTGCCCCACCGGCGAGTAGATGCCGATCTGGCGGAACAGCGCGTCCATGCCGAACGTGCGGGCCTCGTCGGGGATGATGGGGACCACCCGCGGGCCCAGCTGCGGGTGGCGCAGCAGCTTGCTCAGGATGCGCACGAACGCCATCGTGCTCGACGCCGCCAGGTCGCCGGAGCCCTTGAGGAACTCGTCGAAAAACGCCGCGTCCGGCACCGGGAGCGCCTCGGCCGTGACCGTCCGCTTCGGCAGGAAGCCGCCGAGTGCCTGGCGGTGCCCCAGGAGATACTGCGCTTCCGGGCTGTCCTGCGGCGGGCGGTAGAACGGCGTGTCGACGATCTCCTCATCGCTGACCGGCACATCGAACCGGGCGCGGAACTCGCGCAGCTCTTTCTCGTTGAGCTTCTTCTGCTGGTGGGTGATGTTGCGCCCCTCGCCCGCCTCGCCCAAGCCGTAGCCTTTAACCGTCTTGGCCAGGATGACCGTGGGGGCCCCCTGGTGCGTGACCGCCGCCTGGTAGGCGGTATACACCTTGACCGGGTCGTGGCCGCCGCGCACCAGTTTGCGGATCTGCTCGTCGGTCAGGTGGTTGACGAGTGCCAGCAGCTCCGGGTACTTGCCGAAGAAATGCTTGCGGATGTAGCTGCCCGGCTCGACGGAGTACTTCTGGTAATCGCCGTCCACCGCCTCCTCCATGCGCTTGACGAGCAGGCCGCTCGTGTCCTTGGCCAGCAGCGGGTCCCAGTCCGACCCCCAGATGACCTTGATGACGTTCCATCCCGCCCCGCGGAAGAGCGCCTCGAACTCCTGGATGACCTTCCCATTGCCGCGGACCGGCCCGTCGAGCCGCTGGAGATTGCAGTTGACCACCCAAGTGAGATGGTCCAGCCGCTCCCGCGCCGCCAGGGTCAGCGCCCCCGTGGACTCCGGCTCATCCATCTCGCCGTCGCCCACGAAGCACCAGACGTGCGGCTCCTCGCCGGTGACGAGGCCTCGGTGGCGCAGGTAGCGCAGGAAGCGCGCCTGGTAGATCGAGGTGATGGGGGCCAGCCCCATGGACACGCTGGGAAACTGCCAGAACGACGGCATGAGGTATGGGTGCGGGTACGACGAGAGCCCGCCGCCCTCAGCCAGCTCCTGGCGGAAGTGGTGGAGGTGCTGGGCGTCCAGCCGGTACTCGAGGAACGCCCGGGCGTAGTTGCCCGGCGAGGCGTGCCCCTGGAAGTAGACGAAATCCGCCGGGCGGCCGCCCTCGCCGCCGCGGAAGAAGTGGTTGAAGCCCACCTCGTAGAGGGTGGCGCACGAGGCGTAGGTGGAGATGTGGCCGCCGAGGCCGTCGTGAACGCGGTTGGCCTTCACGACCATCGCCATTGCGTTCCAGCGGATGAGGCTCTTGATCCGCCGCTCGAGGTCCCGGTCGCCGGGATAGGCAGGCTGCTGCTCGACGGGGATGGTGTTGACGTACGGGGTCGTGACCGGCCGCCGGTCGCTGAAATCGCGCGGCCGCACGCG
>CAYJWO010000022.1:0-5051 GCA_964373825.1 uncultured Planctomycetales bacterium | reverse complement strand
CTGCCGCTGCCCGCGCGCCAGCCGGCGTATCGCGCGAACCGCCCGCACGCCGCGTTCCTCGCCACCCTGCCGGTCGGCGCCGAGCGGCTCAAGGACGCGCTGCGGCGCGCGTGGGGGGCAACGGAGCCGCTGGCTGACGTGCCGCATCAGCGCATTGAGGCGTTGGTCCGCAAGCGCTACGCGCTCGACGCCTGGAACCTCAAGCGCTAACCGCTCCGCTGAAGGCTGAAGGCTCGAGGCTGAAGGCTCGGACGGTCCGATAGTGGAGCCTTCGGCCTCCAGCCTTGAGCCTTGAGCAGCATGAAGTTTCACGACGTCAAACCTTGTTCCGCGAGCCACCGCTCGCAGTCGATCGCCGCCATGCACCCGCTGCCCGCCGCCGTCACCGCCTGGCGGTAGCGCTTGTCCTGCACGTCGCCGCAGGCGAACGCCCCGGGCACCGACGTGTGCGTCGTGCCGGGCTGCGTCACCACGTAGCCGTAGTCGTCGAGTGTTAGCTGCCCCTTGACGAGGGCGGTGTTCGGCGTAAAGCCGATCGCGTAGAAGACCCCGCCGCAGGCGAGCTCCCGCTCGGCGTTCGTGCGCACGTCCCGCAGCCGAACGCCTTCCACCGCGTCGTTCCCC
This sequence comes from uncultured Planctomycetales bacterium, assembly GCA_964373825.1. Classification (GTDB taxonomy): domain Bacteria; phylum Omnitrophota; class Gorgyraeia; order Aquiviventales; family Aquiviventaceae; genus CAYJWO01. The sequence continues at coordinate 4,427 of CAYJWO010000022.1, read as the reverse complement.
AGGACGTCCGTCACCACGGCGTTCCAGACGACCTCGATGTTCGGGTGCTTCAGCACGCGCTCCTGCATGATCTTGGACGCCCGCAGATGATCGCGCCGGTGGACGAGATAGACCCTCGACGCGAACTTCGTCAGGTACGTGGACTCCTCGCACGCCGAATCGCCGCCGCCGATCACGACCAGCGGCTTGTTGCGAAACACCGGCAAGGCGCCGTCGCACACCGCGCACGCCGACATCCCCTTGGTCCACAGGCGCGCTTCGTTGGGCAGGTGCAGCCGCTTGGCCGTCGCCCCCGTGGCGATGATGAGTGTGTCCGTCTCGACCGTCTGCCGGCCTGAGGCCACGGTGAAGGGCCGCCGCGAGAGGTCCACCCGGGTGACGTCCTCGGTCACGATCCGGGTCTGGAACCGCAGCGACTGCTGCCGGAACGCTTCCATCAGCTCCGGCCCCTGGATGCTCTTGGGGAACCCCGGGTAGTTCTCCACCTCGGTGGTCGTCATGAGCTGCCCGCCGGGGATCCCCCCGGTAGCAAACCCCTCGAACAGCAGGGGTTTCAAGTTGGCCCGGGCGGTGTAGATGGCCGCCGTATGGCCGGCCGGCCCGGAGCCGATGATCACCACGAGTTCTGGCATTGGTCAGAAATGGGAGACCGTCGGACGACGACAGAAGATTATAGCCCGGAATTAGAACCGAGTCAGCCAGTCAATCTGTGCGCGGTTCTCTCCGGCCTTGGTCCCCCGGACTTCCTCGGAGGCGAAGTACTTCAGCCCCAACGTGGAGTGCTTCAAGGTGGCCAGAGTCAGCCAGAAGACATTCCCCAGTCGATTGGTGCCCCCACCCCCGAAGTCTGAGTCCACAAACTCATCAAAGGCCGCGTCCTGTTCCAGCCGTTCGAAGAGGTAGCCGACCTCCCACCCTTCCGTGAGGCTCCACGGCGTCTTGGCCTTGCCCACCTTGATGCCAATGGCAAATCCGTCGTTCCCCTCGGTGCTCGAGGATGTGTTGTGCACCCAGTCCCCAAACAGCGCCATCGGAATGCTCCCGAGCTGGGAGGCCACCTCAACGCTCGGATTGAGCTGGTTAAAGTCCATCGCCGCCGCCGTGTTGTCCGACTCCCGGGCGATCGGGTCGGTGCCGGCCTTGCCGGCATTAGCGACGTTTCGGTAGTCGTGGTAGGCCAGGGCCCCAGTGAGCTTCAGGTGCTTGAGGAGGTCCTGTTCCGCACCCGGAAACGGCGTCACGCTCATCCCACCCTGTGTCACCCATAGGCTGGACGGCTCACTCTCATCCGAGTCGAGCAGGAAGACGCCGTTGTTCGAGAACAGGACCAGCGACTCGCCGACCGATTGGCGGACCTTCGCCGCGAACCCGTCCCAGCTTAAGTCGCCGTCCCACACCATCGGGGTGACCGTCCAGAGCGGGTTCTCCATGATCCCGCCAACGAGCTGGACCGTACTGAATCCAGGCACGACCGGAGCGTACTCCGCATAGGCGAGGTCGAGATGAATCGGTTTCTTCCTGAAGAAGTCATCGAACGAATCATTCGTGGAGATGGGATCCGGACTCGAGGAATCCGTGCTGGTGCCGGTGGCCATCCGACCGACCACCTTCAGCTGATCCGTCACCTGACCTTCGAACCCATATCGGAAGCGGATGCGCTGCCGGTGACTGTCACTCCCCGTGCCGATTTGATTCCGCATTTCGTCGCGCAGCCGCAGATCGCCGTTCCACTGCCAGGCCGGGGCGCGGTCCGGTGAGAGGGGGCTCGTCGTGGCGACGCTGGTGGAGTGGGCCGCGCTCACTTGGGCGATCTCCTGCCGAATCTGCGCGGCGTCTGTGGAGGTGAGAATCCCCTTCTCCACGAGCTTGTTCATGAGGACTTCCACGTCACTCATGGCCCATGCGATCCCCGGCCAGAGACCGCAAATGACCAGACACATCATGACCCGTCGTGCCCGCTGTGCCATGGTGCCTCCTCGGGTTCTGCCACGATTGGGTTGACGCTCGTGCCAACGTCCGGCTACTGCGGTGACCGTGCGAGACCGCCCCGCGTCAGGCGGTGGGAATGCAGGAGACGGGCTAGCCGCGCGCGGGGCAGACTCGTCATCTCCGCGGCGACATCGAGAATCGGACGGTTGTCGGCGATGGCGCGCTTGACCACGGCTGCGGCGCGTTCGTAGCCGATGAGCGGGTTGAGGGCGGTGGCGAGGATCGGGTTGCGGGCCAAGACCTCGGCGACGCGGGCGTCGTTCACCCGGAAGCCTGTGATCGCCCGGTCGGCGAGCAGTCGGCTGGCACTTGCGAGCAGCGCGATGCTCTCGAGGAGGTTCGCTGCGATCACCGGCAGCATGACGTTGAGCTGGAAGTTGCCGGAGCTCCCGGCGATCGCCACCGTCGCATCGCAGCCGATGACTTGCGCGCACACCATCGCGACCGCCTCGGGAATCACGGGATTGACCTTGCCTGGCATGATGCTGCTGCCCGGCTGCAGGGCGGGTAGCGTGATCTCGCCTAAGCCCGCCTGCGGGCCGCTGTTCATCCAGCGCAGGTCGTTGGCGATCTTCAGGAGGCTCACCGCCAGCGCGCGCAGTTGCCCGCTCATCTCCACGGTGGCGTCCTGGCTGCTGAGGCTCATGAACGCGTTGCGGCTGATGACGAAGCGCTGTCTTGTGCGTCGGCTGAGCTCCTGGGCGACGAGGCGGCCGAATCCTCGGGGCGCGTTCAGGCCGGTGCCAACGGCGGTTCCGCCGATGGCGAGCTCCCGCAATCGCGGCAGACTGGATTCGATGCGCTCGATGCCCTGCCCGACTTGAGCACTCCAGCCGCCCAGCTCCTGGCTCATCTGGATCGGCACCGCATCCATCAGGTGGGTCCGACCGGTCTTGACCACGCGGCGGACCGCGTGCGCCTTCCGGTCAATCGTCCGCTGGAGATGCCGCAGGGCCGGCAGCAGCCGCTCGGTCAGCTCCAGGACGGCGCTGACGTGGATCGCCGTGGGGATCACGTCGTTGCTGCTCTGGCTGCTGTTGACGTGGTCGTTGGGATGCACATGCCGCCGCAGCCGCCGCGAGGCAAGGGTGGCGATCACCTCGTTGGCGTTCATGTTGGTGCTCGTACCCGAGCCGGTCTGGAAGACGTCGAGGGGAAACTGGTCGTCGTGCCGTCCGGACGCGACGGCGAGCGCCGAGGATTCGATCGCGCGCGCCGTGCGGGCGTCGAGCTGTCGCAGCCGGCGATTGGCCGCGGCGGCTGACGCCTTGATGAGGCCGAGCGCCCGCAGGAAGCCGCGCGGGAACCGCCAGCCGCTGATGGGGAAGTTCTCCACCGCGCGCTGCGTCTGCGCGCCGTAGAGCGCTTCGTGCGGGACGCGGACCGACCCGAGGCTGTCGCGTTCGATCCGAAACCGTCGTGATGGCATACAACTATTCTAGCGAATTCGAAGGCGGGTGTCTTGACATCGCTAGGGCGGCGGCCTAGAGTGGGCTCGGAGCGTTCCAACACAAGGAGGGAGACATGGCGACGAAGAAGAAGGCGCGGCGCGCGACGAAGCGGTCGAAGGCGTCCAGCCGGGCGAAGCCCGCGAGCCGGCGGCGTCCATCCCCCTCGATGGAGTCGTGCGGGTCGCGCTGCAGCTGTTGCTAAGCGGGTAGTCCAAAGAGACGCCGGGCGTTGGCGGTCGTCAACGCCGCCAGCGCCTCGACGCTGACACCGCGCAAGCTCGCAACCGCGGCGGCGGTGTGCGCGACGTGGGCCGGCTCGTTCGGTTGTCCGCGCACCGGCTGGGGTGCAAGAAACGGCGCGTCGGTTTCGAGCAGCAACCGGTCCTCCGGCACCAACGGTACGAGTTCTCGCAGCGCACCCGCGTTGGGAAACGTCACGTTGCCGGCAAACGAAATGTGCAGCCCCAGCGCGAGCGCCTCGCGGATGAACGTGGGTGGACCCGACGCGCAGTGCACGAGACCGTGGTGCGGCCCGCCCGCTGCGCGCAGCATGGGATCCTGCCGAGCCAACTCGACGCTGCGCCGGCTCGACGCCACCGACGTGCCGATCGTCACGCACTGGACGACACCGGCCGCCCGGGCGCGCTCCAGCACCGCGTCGAACGACTCCGCCAGCAGCGGTTCATCGAGATGACAGTGGGTATCGACCAACGGGCTCCTCATCCGCGGCGCCGCCCCAGCTCCTCCTCCGGCCGTACGGAGAAGAACCCAAAGACCTGAAACACGCGCTCCCCTAGCAGGTCGTAGACGACCTCCCGCAAGCCGACCTGCCGCACTTCACGGACTTCCCGGACGAACGCGCGAAAACCGAGCGCTGCTAACAACCGCAGCGCTCCCGAGAGCATAAAGAGCGTCAGAAACGGGCTGCCCTCCCACGCCGGCAACCGCCCGACCAGCCAGCCCCCGACGAGCGCCCCTAGGCTCACA
>CAYJWO010000021.1:0-9359 GCA_964373825.1 uncultured Planctomycetales bacterium | reverse complement strand
AGTACTGCACCGCCTGCTGGAGCGGTACGTACCCGATTCCGTTCGGCGACGAGGGGGACAAGTACGCCCTGGAGAAGCATGCCGGCCAAGGGACCTGCTAATGGGTAGTGCCTGTCCCCGCTTTGGTGTAGAGTAACATGAGCCGTGCGGTGACCTATCGGCGGGCCGGTGTGGACGTCGCCGGGGCGGAGGCCTGGCTCGCGGCGATGCGGCCGCTGATCCGCTCTACGCGGTTGCCCGGCGTCCTGCCGGATCGCGGGCAGTTTGCCGGCCTGTTTCGGCTCGGGATCAACGGGTGGCGTGACCCGGTCCTCGTCGCGTCCGCCGACGGCGTGGGGACCAAGGCGCAGCTCGCCCGGACGGCGCGCGACTACGCAGCACTCGGCGAAGACCTCGTGGCGATGAACGCGAACGACGTCGTCACGTGCGGCGCCCGCCCGTTGTTCTTCTTGGACTACCTCGCGGTGGGCCGGCTGTCCACCCGGATCATGTCGCCGCTGCTGCGCGGCATCGTGCGGGGCTGCCGCCTCAGCGGCTGCGCGCTGCTGGGTGGCGAGACCGCCGAGATGCCCGGCGTGTACGGGCCGAGCGAGTTCGACGTCGCGGGCTTCTGCGTCGGCGTCATCGAGCGCCGTCGGCTTCTCGACGGCTCGGCGGTGCAGGCCGGGGATGTCGTGGTTGGGCTGGCGTCCGCCGGAGTGCATGCCAACGGATTTTCGCTGGTGCGCCAGGCACTCCCGACAGCGGCCCGCACCGGGCTGCATCGCGCGCTCATGCGGCCGACGCGCAACTACGTGCAGGTGGCCTTGGCTCTTGCCCGGCGCGTGCCGGTGCACGCGTTCTCGCACGTGACGGGCGGCGGACTCGCCCGGCGGCTGCCAAGCTTGGTCGCGGGGCGGGCGACGCTGTCGGTCCGCTGGCATCGGGGCAGCTGGCCCATGCCGGCGGTGTTTCGGGCGATCCAGCGGCTGGGACGAATTGCACCAAGCGAGATGGAGCGCACGTTCAACATGGGGATCGGCTTCGCACTCGCCTGCCGGCCGCGCGATGCGGCGGCGGTCGTGCGCCTGTCCCGTCGGCATCGCATCGGCGCGTGGGTGATCGGCACCATCGAGCAGCGAGGACGCTAAGCATGCGCGTACTGGTCATCGGATCCGGCGGACGCGAGCACGCACTGGTCTGGAAGCTGAGCCAGTCGCCCGAGGTGCAGCAGCTCTACTGCGCGCCGGGCACCGGGGGCATCGGGCAGCTCGCGGAGACCGTGGACATCGGCGCTGAGGACGTCGAGGCGCTGGCGGAGTTCGCCGAGCGCAAGGACATCGACCTCACCGTCGTCGGCCCGGAGGCCCCCCTCGCGAAGGGGATCGTGGACGTCTTCGAGAAGCGGGGGCTGCGGATCTTCGGGCCCTCGAAGGCGGCGGCGCGCCTCGAGTCCAGCAAGTCGTTCGCCAAGCACCTGATGAAGCGCTACCACGTGCCGACCGCGCAGTTCGCCGTGTTCGACGACGCGCAGGCGGCGCGCGCCTACGTGCGGCAATTGGGGGCCCCCATCGTCATCAAGGCCGACGGGCTCTGCGGCGGGAAGGGGGCGATCGTCGCGCAGACCTTGAGCGAGGCGCTCGGCGCGATCGACCTGCTCATGGAGGACCGGATTTTCAAGCAGGCGGGCGAACGGGTGGTCATCGAAGAGCGGCTGGTGGGGCAGGAGGCGTCCTTCATGGCCATCACGGACGGCACGACCGCCATCCCGCTCCTGCCGTCGCAGGACCACAAGCGCCTGCTCGACGGCGACAAGGGGCCGAACACCGGCGGCATGGGGGCCTACGCGCCCACCCCGCTGGTGACGGACGCGCTCGCGCGCGACGTCATGGCGCAAGTGATCCTCCCGACGATCCGCGGCATGGCCAGCGAGGAGATCCCGGTCAAGGGGGTGCTCTACGCGGGCCTCATGCTGACGGACGACGGGCCGAAGGTGCTGGAGTACAACGTCCGATTCGGCGATCCGGAGCTGCAGACGATCCTGCCGCTGCTCAAGACCGACCTGCTGGGGCTGCTGGATGACGCCGTCGAAGGCCGGCTGGCCACGACGAGCCCGTGCGTCTGGGAGCCGGGGAGTGCGGCGTGCGTGGTCCTCGCCTCCGGCGGCTACCCGGGCGAGTTTCAGATCGGCAAGGAGATCCTCGGGCTGGACAAGGCCGCGGCGCGCAAGGACGTCGTAGTCTTCCACGCTGGCACCAAGGAGGACCACGGGCAGTGTCGCAGCTGGGGCGGCCGGGTGCTCAATGTCGTCGCGCGAGGAGCGGATCTCGACGAGGCGCTCAGGCACGTCTACGAGGCGGTCGAGGGCATCCGCTTCGAGAAGATGCAGTACCGACGGGACATCGGTGCGCGCGCGGCCAAGCCGGCCGTGAGGGCCACCTAGGATGCCTGCGCGGCGCGCCGGGACTCCACGACCGCAGGTCGGCATCCTGATGGGATCGGACTCGGACTGGCCGGTGATGGAGGCAGCCCAGCAGACGCTGGCGGCGTTCGGGGTTCCGTGCGACGTACAGGTGCTCTCGGCGCATCGCTCGCCGGAGCTCGTGCGCCGGTACGTCAACGGTGCCTCGGCGCGCGGGCTGCAGGTCCTCATCGCCGGGGCCGGGGGGGCGGCGCATCTCGCTGGAGTATGCGCGGCCCACACGACGCTGCCGGTGATCGGTGTCCCGATCGCCAGCAAGCACCTCAAGGGATTGGACAGCCTCCTCTCGACGGTGCAGATGCCTAAGGGGGTTCCGGTGGCCACCGTGGCCATTGACAATGCGGCGAACGCCGCCCTCCTCGCGGTGCAGTGCCTGGCCCTCGGCGACCCGCGGCTGCGGCGAGCACTCCTCGCGCACAAGCGGCGATTGACGACCGGTATTCGCGCGGCCAACCGGAAGCTATCCCACCACCTGCGGGGAAGCCGAAGGCTGGCCCCGAAGGGGCCGGGATTGCCTGCGGCAATCCCCCGGCAGGTGGTGGGACTGTCGCGCAACCTCTCGGCGTGATGATCGGGTGCCCCCGGGTGCTCCGGGTGAGCGGGCCGTCGGATCATGGCGCGCTGGCGGAGGCGGCACAGATTCTGCGGCGCGGCGGCCTCGTGGCGTTTCCCACGGAGACGGTCTACGGTCTCGGGGCGGACGCGACCAACCCGGACGCCATCGCGCGGCTCAACGCGGTCAAGGGGAGGCCTCCCGGCAAGCCCTACTCGCTCCACCTCCATGCGATTGAGCAGGTCGACACCTTGGCCGCGGAGATCCCACCGGCGGCCCGTCGGCTGATGAGGCACTTCTGGCCAGGACCCTTGACGCTGGTCCTGCCGGGCCGTGGCGGCGGAACGGTCGGTCTGCGCCTGCCGGACCATGCCGTCGCGCGGGCGTTTTTGGCCGCCTGTGGTATCCCAGTGGCAGCACCGAGTGCTAACCGGGCGGACGAACCCCCGCCGACGGATGCCAACAGCGTCTTGGCGGCATTGGACGGGGCGGTGGACTGCCTGCTCGACGCAGGACCAACCGCCTGTGGCCGCGAGTCGACCGTGGTCAGCGTGTCCGGCAGCCAGGTGCAGGTCCTGCGGGAAGGCGCCATTGCCGCGCAGGCGATCCTCGCCGCGGCCCGAGGCGCGTGAGCGTGCCACCGAATGGACGTCCAACGCATCCTCGTCGTGTGCACCGGGAACAGCTGCCGCAGCGTCATGGCGCAGCGGCTGCTCGCGCGGCTCTTCGAGCGCGGCGGGATCCCGGTGCAGGTAGAGTCGGCCGGGCTGTTCGCCATGCCGGGCATGCCGCCGACGAAGGAGACCGAGCAGGTCCTGCGGCGGGTGGGGTTGGACTGCTCGGACCACCGCGCCCGCATCGTGACCCCGGAGGCGGTGGACGCCGCGGACCTCATCCTCGTCATGGAGCCGTTTCACCACGAAGAGATCTTCCGCCGGTTCCCGCCGGCGGCCGGCAAGACGCATCTGTTGAACGCCTACGGGCGAGCGACCATGCCGCCCGGCGAGCCGCTGGGCATTCACGATCCGATCGGCAAGCCGCTCGAAGTCTACGAGGTGTGCTTTGGGATGATCCGAGATGCGGCCGAGCGCGTCGCGCGCGCCTTGGGGGTCAGCCTCCTGTGATGGCGCGCGTGGCGATCGGCGCGGATCACGGCGGCTTTGTCCTCAAGGCCGAGCTGGTCGCCTGGTTGCAGCGGCAGGGCGTCGAGGTCGCGGACTTCGGCACCCACTCGCCGGCGCGCTGCGACTACCCGCTGATCGGCTACAAAGTCGCGCGGGCGGTAGCCCAGGGGCGGTTTCCTCGCGGGGTCCTGCTGTGCAAGTCGGGCATCGGCATCGCCATCGTGGCGAACAAGGTCCCCGGCGTGCGGGCGGCGGTCTGCGGCGATCTCTTTGACGCCCAGCGCAGCCGCGCGCATAACGACGCGAACATCCTGGTCTTGGGCGCGGAGAAGTTGACGCGTGCTGCGGCGGTGCGGCTCCTGCGCGCGTGGCTCGCCACCCCGTTCGAGTCCGGCGGGCGCCATGCCAGGCGGGTGCGGCAGATCGCGGCGATTGAGCGCGCCATCCAACGAAATCGCTCGCGACGATGATGGATACGAGGCCCTTGCGGGACGTTGATCCCGCGATCGACGAGGCGATTCAGCAGGAGCTCCGTCGCCAGCACGAGCACCTGGAGCTGATCGCCTCGGAGAACTTCACCAGCCCCGCGGTGATGGCCGCGCAAGGCTCGGTGCTGACGAACAAGTACGCCGAAGGCTATCCGGGGGTCCGGTGGTACGGCGGCTGCGAGTGGGTGGACGTCGCGGAGCGGCTGGCGATCGAGCGGGCGAAAGCGCTCTTTGGCGCGGAGCACGCCAACGTGCAGCCGCACTCCGGGACACAGGCCAACATCACCGTGTTCTACGCGCTGCTGGAGCCGGCCGACACGATCCTCGCGATGAACCTCGCCCACGGGGGCCACCTCTCGCACGGGCACCCGAAGAACTTCTCCGGCCGCTTCTTTACGATCGTGCCCTACGGGGTGGACCGGACGACGGAGCAGATCGACTACGACGAGTTGACAGCCCTCGCCCGGCAGCGCCGACCCAAGATGATCCTGGCCGGCTACTCCGCGTATCCCCGGGTGCTGGATTTCGCGCGGTTTCGGCGGATCGCCGACGAGGTGGACGCCGTGCTGCTGGTGGACATGGCCCACTTCGCGGGGCTGGTCGCCGCCGGCGCGTATCCCAACCCCGTGCCCCACGCGGACGTCGTCACCACGACCACGCACAAGACGCTGCGCGGCCCGCGCGGCGGCCTCATCCTGTGCCGCGCCCAGTACGCGAAGGCGATCGACAGCGCGCTGTTTCCCGGCAACCAGGGCGGGCCGTTCATGCACACCATCGCGGCCAAGGCGGTCTGCTTCCAGGAGGCGATGACGGAGCGGTTCAAGGCGGACCAGCGCCAGACGGTCGCCAACGCCCGGGGCTTAGCACAAGGGTTAGCTGAGCGCGGGTTTCGACTGGTGTCGGGTGGGACAGACAACCACCTCCTGCTCGTGGACCTGACGCCCAAGCATCTAACCGGCAAGGACGCGCAGGAGCTCTTGGGGCGAGCACGGATCACCGTGAACAAGAACGCGATCCCGTTCGACCCGCTGCCGCCGGCCAAGGCGAGCGGTCTTCGCCTCGGAACACCGGCCCTCACGACCCGCGGCATGCGGGAGCCCGAGCTGCGCCTCGTCGCTCAACTGGTCGACGAGGCGCTGACCAGCGGGGGCGAGGCCGCGGCCCTGCAGGCTGTCGTCCAGCAGGTCGAGGCGCTGACGGACCGATTTCCCTTGTACCCTGAACTTCGTGGCTCTGGGCCATTGCCCCCACCCCCCCCCCCCAGCCCAAAGCGGCGTCCGCATGAAGTGGCCATTCTGCGGCCACCAGGAGGACAAGGTCGTCGATTCGCGGGTCAGCTCCGACGGCCGATCGATTCGTCGGCGGCGGGAGTGCCTGCGCTGTGGCAAGCGGTTCACCACGTATGAGCACATCGAAGCCCAGGCGCTCATGGTGGTGAAGAAGGACGGCCGCCGCGAGCCGTTCGACCGTCAGAAGCTCCTCGCCGGCCTCCTGAAGGCCTGCGAGAAGCGGCCGGTGAGCATCGAGGCGCTCGAGCAGCTCGTGGACGACGTGGAGCAGGAGCTCTCGCAGCAGTTCGAGCGGGAGGTGCCCACGCAGGCCATCGGCGAGCGCCTCATGCAGCGGCTCCACCGCCTCGACCCGGTCGCCTACGTTCGGTTCGCCTCGGTCTACCGGGAGTTCCGCGACGTGGAGGAGTTCATGAAAGAGCTCAAGGACCTCCTCGCCCTGAAGGGAAAACGCTGACCTCCCTTGACGGAGGTTCAGCACATCAGGCACACTGTAAGCAGGATCGCCGAAACGGCAAACTCCGTCCGCCTACGCACTGTGGCGGACGGCCCGCCGGCGACGTGTGGCGGGCCGCGTAAGCGGGGGGCGCAAAGCTGCGGATCCACGACCGATCTCAGATATCGACTTCGATATCTGAGATCGGCGAGGATTGCCGGGCTGCCGAAGCGAGGTGTCGGCAGCCCTTCGTGTCTTCAGTGGAGATGCCAGCGACAACGACCAGCGAACGAACGACGGCCGGCGCACGGCACCTGCTTGTCGTGGACGACGAGCGGGACATCTGCGCGTGCCTCAAGGATTTCTTCGCGCTGCGCGGGTTTGACGTCGCCTCCGCGCTCAGCGGCGAAGAGGCGCTGCGCTGGCTGGAGCGCGAGAGCGCCGACGTCGTCCTGCTCGACATCCTCCTGCCCGGACTGTCCGGCTTGGAGGTGCTGCGCCGCATCAAGGAGCGCCGTCCCGAAATACGGGTCGTCATGGTGACCGCCCTCGATCAGCGGGACTTGCGCGAAGCCGCCCATCGGTGCGGTGCTGCCGGCTACATCACCAAGCCGTTCGACTTCTCCGACCTGACCTGGTCGTCCGTCCTTCACCCGCCCGTGCTTTGAAACCGGGGACAGTCACCAATTTCTACGTGAGGCATCATGGAAATTGGTGACTGTCCCCGATGTTCGCGTCGGCGCGCAGCTGCTCGAGCCAGGATTGGACATGCTCGCTCTGCCGGCGCGACGTGAGCTGCTCGCGGAATACCTCCCGCTCTGACGCGAACGCTTCGGGGTCAGCGGGCACAATCCGCTCGGGGCGGATGAGGGCGAAGCCACCTGGGAGGTCGAGCACGCCGCTGATCTGGCCGAGTGCAACGGCAAACAGCGCCTCCGTGGCCGCTGAGACGCCTTCCAGCGCGTCCAGGGCTTGTCCCCGGGAGGCTTCCACCGGGAAGGCGGCGGCGCGGCCATCGGTCAGCGCGGCCGCCAGCATCGCTTCTTCGATCCGCACGCCGCGCGCCTGCTGCTCCGCCAGGAATGCCTGAAACGCTTGGGCGGCGGATCGGGCGGCCTCGAGGCGGCGGGCGTCGAGGGCTTCCTCGAGCACCTGCGCTCGGACGTCCTCAAATGGCGGGACCCGTGCTGGCAGCCGCTCGGTGAGTCGAGCCACGTACACCCCCCCCTCCGTCTCAACGACTCGGCTCAGCTGGCCCGCCGCCAACGATTGCACCGCGTCGAGCACCGCCGGCTCCGGCCCGCCCGGTACCCAGGTGGCGCCGGCGTCGATCGGACCGAACGCCTGCCGTGACAGACCCCGAGCGCTGACGAGGTCGTCGAACGCCCGCGCGGCCTTGACGTCCTCTTCCAGGTCGATGGCCAGCACGTTGAGCCGTCGGCGGATCTCGCGCGCCCGGTAGCGCTCGAACAGATCCTCCCGGCGCGCTTCGAACGATGCTCCGGGGTCGTCGGGACCCGTCGCGGACTCGCCGTGTGCGGCGTCAAAGGCCCGCAGCTCGTCCTCGGTCGGTGTGATCATGTCGGCCATGACCTCGCGCGACCAGCCCGCGACCTCGCCGCGCAGCTGCTCCGGTCGGCGAAATCGCTCCGGGCTGCCTTCGTAGGCCGCGCGCAGCTCCTCCTCGGTCGGCTCGGTGACCGCCAGGCCGCTAGAGTCAAAGCGCCACGCCGTGCCCGCCCGCCGCTCGCGCTCCGCGACATACGCGTCCCACAGCGCTGCGTCGGTCACGAGCACGGCGTTGCGCACGTCCGTCATCAGCCGGTCGATCAACAGATCGGCGCGCAGCAGCGTCTCGAACGATTGCGGGTTCAGCCCCAGCGCGCGCAAGACCCGGTCGTACCGGTCCCGAACGAACCACCCGTTCTCCTGAAACGCCTCGATGGCGTGGATGGAGCTGGACAGCTCCCCGTCCGTCACCTGGAGGCCGCGCCGCGCCGCCTCCTCCAAGAGGACGAGGCGATCCCATGCGGCCTGGCGCAGCATCGGCTCGGCGATCGCGGGGATTTCTTGGAGGCGACTGAGCCACTGGCGGCGGATCCACTGATGGTGGAGCTGAAACGTCTCCGCCGACACCGGGCGGCCGAACAGGGTCCCGGCCGCCCCGCCTGAGACGTCCTTGGAGGATCCGGAGAAGAGGTGGAAGAAGAAGATGAAGGGCGGGACGAGGACGAACGCGAGGATCCAGCTCGTGCGCGAGCGCAGCGCTTTGGACGTGATCAGTTTTTTGAACATGCCCGCCATTCTACGCGATGGCCGGAAGGGGGGCAAGGTTTGACACCCCGGAGTCCCTACGGTAGAATCGAACGGCTTGCACGGGGTGTTCCCACCGTCGATCGCATCAACGCGCGCAGCACCTATGAAGACCACACGGATAACCCGCACGTCGCATCGCGCTCCCCGGGCCGCCGCGTCGGCGCCGGGCCGCCAGCTGACGCTGGGCCTCCCGAAAGGCAGCCTCCAGGACGCCACGATCCGGCTCTTTGAGCGGGCGGGCTTCAAGGTCTACGTCAGCAGCCGGTCGTACCTGCCGTCGATCGACGATCCGGAGATCACCCCGATGCTCCTGCGCGCGCAGGAGATGTCCCGGTACGTGGAGCAGGGGGTGCTCGACTGCGGGATCACCGGCAACGACTGGATCGTGGAGAACCGCTCGCGGGTCGAGCGGGTGGCGACGCTGGTGTACGCCAAGCAGACCCGCAACCCGGTCCGCTGGGTGCTGGCCGTTCCGGCCGAGTCGCCCATCCGCAGCGTGCGGGACCTCGCCGGCAAGCGCATCGCCACGGAGCTCGTGCGCGCGACCGAGGCCTACCTCGAGCGGCACGGTGTCACGGCCGACGTGGAGTTCTCCTGGGGGGCGACGGAAGGCAAGGTGCGGGCCGGCCTCGTGGACGCCATCGTCGAACTGACCGAAACGGGGCAGACGCTCATCGCCAACGGCAGATCGG
>CAYJWO010000020.1:7341-9413 GCA_964373825.1 uncultured Planctomycetales bacterium | reverse complement strand
CACACCGACATGGGCCCCTACCTGTTTGACACCCACAGTCGTCCAGTCGTTGAGACCGTGTGGCGGCTCTATCGGGATGCGTTGCAGCGCTGGGGTCCGGTAGCGACGCTCATCGAATGGGATGAGGACATCCCGCCCTTCGAGTGCCTCGCCGAGGAAGCGCAGCGCGCGCGGGCCATCTACGACGAGGTTGGCGCTGCGATGGGTGTGGTGCGCCCGGCCGCCTAAGGCCGCCCCCCATGGTTGAAGCCCCGGCGCTCGCCGAACTCCAGCGGTGGATGAAGTGCCAGATTCAGCCGGGGGCCTCGTCCGATTCACGCAGCGCCCTGGCCAGCACCCTGAACCCGCAAGCCGGCGACCCAGGCATTGACCGGTTGGCGGTGTACGCCGGCGGATACCTCGCCAGGTTCCAGGCCGCCCTCGATGAAGTCTACGAAGCGGCGCATCACGTGCTGGGTCACCGCGCCTTCGGCCAATTGGCCGCGGCCTATGCCCGCACGGTCCGCTCCACCGACTACAACTTAAGCCGCGTTGGCCGCCACCTGCCGGAGTTTCTGCGGACCGCCCCGGTCACCGAACAGCTCCCGTTCCTTCCCGATCTTGCCTGGCTGGAGTGGCGTGTCGCCGAAGCGTTTCACGCCGCCCAGCAGCCGCCGTTTGATCCGCAGCGATTGGCCGGTCTCTCACCGTCCGCTTGGGAGCGGCTCCAGGTCGTCTTCCAGCCGTCAGTCGCCCTCGTCGCCTCGGCGTGGCCGATTCGCGACATTTGGCAAGCGCGCACGCAGCCCGCCGCCGCCGTCAACGTCGATCTGGTCAACCGGCCGCAGCGCGTCCTCGTGTTTCGGGAGGGGCTGCGCGTGCGATGCGAGCTCATCGAGCCTGCGCAAGCGCTGCTGCTCACTGAGCTGCTGCCGGGGCGGCCACTGGGGGACGCCTGCGCGGCTCTCGCCGATGCCACGACCGAATCGCCGGTGCCGGTGGCGGACTGGTTTGCGCAGTGGGCTCAACGCGGCCTGGTCGTGGACTGCCGGTTGCAGACGGGCGAGAGTGTGCTAGCATAACCCTTCATGATCCCACCACCTGCAGCTGGCGGTATCGCACGTAGGCTTCCAGTACGCGTGTGTCAAGTGCCATGGCGGTGCGATACCGCCATGGCCGGGAGGGAGCTTTCAGCATGCACCGGCCAGGGTCCGCCTACGGCGACCCCGCTGCAGGTGGTGGGATGATCCCACCACCTACCGGTCACGGCGCCACCACTGCTCGCCTTCGCGTGAGGCGCCGTGGCCGCACGACACAGGCCATTGACGTCATGTGCGGGGCCGCCACAGGCGGCCTCCGGCAGGTGGTGGGATGAGCGCCCACGCATCCGCCGTCTCCCTGCACGAGCCGCGCGTCTCAGCCACCGGGATTCCCAACGGGAAGCTCGGGATGTGGATTTTTCTCGCCTCCGAAGTGATGTTTTTCACGGGGTTGATCGGTGCCTACGTCGTCCTCCGGATGGGCCATCCGAGCTGGCCGGGCTCGGAGGGGCACCTCAGTGTCCCGATCGGCACGTTCAACACGCTCGTGCTGATCTGCAGCAGCACGACGATCGTCCTCGCCCTCGCCGCCTCGCAGCGCGACGACCTCCCGTCGGTCCGCCGATGGCTCCTGGCGACGATCGGCCTGGGAGCCACGTTCCTCGTCGTCAAGGGGTTCGAGTACGCTGCGAAGTTTAGCCACCACATCACGATCAGCACGAATCTGTTTTGGTCTTCGTACTTCACGCTGACCGGATTTCACGCGCTGCACGTCCTGGGCGGCATCATCTTCAACCTCGTCGTGCTGGGCTGGGCGGCCCGCTCGGACGTCTGGCCGGGGCAGCGCCGCCGGCTGGAGTTCGCCGGGCTCTACTGGCACTTCGTGGACATCGTGTGGATCTTCCTCTTTCCCCTGCTGTACCTCCTGTGACCACATGCGACAACATCCGACGGAGAGCAAGGCAAAAGGAAAAAGGCAAAAGGTAAAACCACAAGGTAAAAGTCAAAAGGGCTTCGGAGCCACTTTTACCTTTTGCCTTGTAGTTTTGCCTT
>CAYJWO010000020.1:0-7331 GCA_964373825.1 uncultured Planctomycetales bacterium | reverse complement strand
CTGGCACTTCGTGGACATCGTGTGGATCTTCCTCTTCCCGCTACTCTACCTCCTCTGAGCCCATGAGCGCCGACGCCTCCACCAAGACCTATCTGGCGATCTGGGGCTGGCTCGCCGCCCTGATGCTCGTCGGCGTGTTCCTGTGCGAATCGCACCTGCCGCTGCCGAAGTGGTTGCTCATTGCGGCCGTCCTCATCCTCTCCTCCGTCAAGGCGCTGCTCATCGCGCTCTACTACATGCACCTCAAGATGGACCGGCGGCTGTTGGCGCTGGTGGCCGTGGGTCCGCTCGTCCTGATCGTCCTCGCCCTCGGCGTCGTCTTCTCCAGCCGGTTCGTCCGCCTCTAACCGCTCCCCCAGCCGCGACGACCAGCACGACGGCTGGAAACACCACCACCCCATCTCCCAGCCGGACGTACGGCGTGATGACGTCGGATGGCTTCACCGCGGCGACGAGTGCCGCCGGCTGCGACAGCGAAGCCCTCGCCAACACCGCACCGTCCGCGCCGATAATGGCCGACACGCCATCCCTCAGCGCGCGGATGAGCGGGCGGTGCGTCTCGATGGCGCGAAACCGCGCCGCGACGTAGTAGTACATCGCGACCGCCGGGTCACGGAAGATGCCGTCGTCGCCGCTCGCCACGAGCACCTGAGCGCCTTCGTGCACCCGTGCCCGCGCCGGTCCCGCGAAGAGCACCTCCTGGCAGATCACCCCGCCCACCGCCACCCCCTCGACCGTCAACGGCGGCCGCTGGGCGCCCGGTGTAAACTCGAACCGGCCCCGAGGTGCCAAGAGCTGCCAGAGCCCCGGGCGGCGTTCCGCAAACGGTGTGAGCACCCGCTTGTCATAGCGGCTCCGCACGCCCGACGCGTTCCACGCGATCAGGGAGCTGTAGAGCCGTCTGTTCTCCACGGTATCCGCGGCCACGATGAACGTGACGGCGCGGTGCCGCAGGGGGTGCGCGAAGAGGCGGCGGAGGGTGCTGGGAGTGACGGGTCGGGCGATCGCGTGCGGGAAGGGGACGTCATCGAGCACAACCGTCAGGCCGCCCGGAAGCTCCGGGACGACGATCAACGCGGCTCCCTGTGCGACGGCGCGTTCGAGCCCATCGGCGTACGCGCGCGATGTCCCGCCCTGGAGCGCGGCGACGACGAGCGGGGGCGCGTCGTTCCGAGCCGTCGCGTGTCCCCTGGCGGCGAGCCATCCGACGCCGAGGGTGAGGGCGACACTCGCCCCGATCAGCCCGTCACGCATCCATCCGCCGGCGCGCCGGGCGAGCCCGCGCCACGTCAGGTGCGCCAACCACGCGTTCACGAGGACGAAGAGCGCGCTGAGGCCCATGACCCCGGTGACGGCGGCCAGCTGCGGCAGCGTCCGCCAGGGGTGGGCGGCGTACCCCAGGAAGCCGAAGGTGAGGTGAAAGAACGTCGCGGCGCGCCCCGCCTCGCACAGCAGAATCCACAGCGCTGGAGCCAGCCACACGCGGCCGCGTGACGTGGGGGCGAGCCGCACGAGCAAGGCTCCCCAGAGCGCCCACCACGCGCTGCACCAGAGGCTCATGATGGCATGCCAGAGAACTGCGAAGTGGTGCGGGGCAACGCCCAGCCACCCCCGTCCCGCCCCCCACCCCTCCCACCGGAGACTTTGGAAGGGGGCGGTATACAGGAAGAAGAACACGACCCCTGCCAGGCCGCTGCCGAGCGCTGCGCGCACGGGGGTGTCCGCCCGCTGGAGATAGAGGAGCAGGGGAACGAGCGCCACCCACGCGGTGGCCGCGTCGTCACGGGGAGGAGCGGAGAGCGTCACCAGCCACCCGCTGAGCGCGGGCAGCAGAAACCACCAGGCGGACGGCGGTCTGCAGATTCGTCCCACCACCTGCCGGTCAGCCAGAGGCTGCCCCCGAAGGGGGCGGGATTGCCTTCGGCAATCCACCGTCAGGTGGTGGGATAGATCGACAGGCTGGGGATGGGAAGGCGCAGCCGTGGAGGCACGGCGATTGACGGCGGGGTTGCCACCGGCGCCGACGGCAGCCGGGCGGGGTTCCCGCGCGGGAGGCGGACGCGCGTGGCCACCCGGAGGGCCGCCAGCAGGCGAATCACCACGTACGTGATGTCCACCTCCCACCAGCGCAGGCCGTGCGCGGCGGAATGAAGATACGCGTGGTGGTTGTTGTGCCAGCCCTCGCCATAGGAGAGGAGTGCCACCCACCAGTTGTTGCGGGAACCCTCGTTGGTGTCATAGGACTGGTAGCCCCACAGGTGGGCGGCGGAATTCACCAGCCACGTCGCGTGGTAGACGAACGCGGTGCGGACAAACAGGCCCCACACGAGAAACGACCAACCGCCCCAGGCGTAGAGGAGAACGCCGAGGAGCACGGTGAACCAGGTATTGTAGCGTTCCATGAACCGATAGACCGGATCGGCGACAAGGTCCCGGACGAACTGGGTGTACTGCTTGGGGTCGTCAATCTGGTCGTCCCACACGAACAACCACCCCATGTGGGCCCACCAGAAGCCACGCGTTGGGCTGTGAGGGTCCGAGGGCCGGTCGGAAAACGCGTGGTGGACGCG
Organism: uncultured Planctomycetales bacterium; assembly: GCA_964373825.1. Lineage (GTDB taxonomy): Bacteria > Omnitrophota > Gorgyraeia > Aquiviventales > Aquiviventaceae > CAYJWO01. The sequence goes on along the minus strand of CAYJWO010000020.1, from coordinate 4,761 downwards.
GTGGGTGGACACCCACTTCAGCGGGCCGCCCTGCAACGCGAGCCCGCCGCACAGGGTCAGGACGTACTCCAGCCACTTGGGCACATGGAAACTGCGGTGGGTAAGGAGGCGATGGTAGCAGAGCGTGACCCCCAGGAGCCCCGTGGCGATCTGCAGCCAGAAGAACACCCAGAACGCGTCCCAAGTGAACGTCCAGGGTCCGAACAGGGCGCCGAGGTGGATGGTGGTGATTCCAGTGATGATGTCCCACTTCAGGCGAACGGGGCCAGCCGATGGGAGCGCGGTGGCCGTTGGCGTGTTCGTCATGTCAACTGACTCCCGAGTTGGGGTCGTTCCCCACGTCCAAACACGACAAAATATTGTAGCCTTGTTCGCGGGCGCCGTCGAGGACAAACTGCGGCTTAATACCGCTCGATCTGGCGCAGGAGGCAGTAGGCGAGACGGTGCTGGAGCAGGAGGGTGGTCAACCCCTGCCGGAGCCGGACGAGGCCTTCCTCCAGCGGGCACTCCAAGGCTTCCGCGGTGGCGACCTCGGTGTAGAAGTGCAGGAAGTACTGCTCGAGCGCGCGGCGCTGCAACGCCGGCAGCTCAGCCATGACCGCATCCATCAGCTCCTGGTGGACGCGGTTGAAGAAGCGGTAGGGGCTGCAGCGCAGGTAGCTGTAGGCGGTCAACGGCCGCTGTCGCGGGTCGGCCGGCTGACTGAGGCGCTGGTAGGCCGCCGCCGCCGCCGGCCAGAGGCGCTCGCGCAGCCACTGGCTCAGCGAAGGGATATCGGGCTGCTGGGCGAAGGCAAAGACGCACTCGCGGAAGACCCCGTGGAGCAGCCGGGAGAAGTCGCCGTCGGTAAACACGCGGTAGTCGCCTCGGCTGTAGGTCGTTTGGTGCCCCTGGCGGGGAAGGAACCGGCAGCCCTCCGTCGTCAGGAGGTAGTCCCAGCAGGCCATGCCCCACTGAAACAGCGGCTGGAACTCGGTCACCAGCTCCTGGTAGTCCCGGCCGAGGCCGCCATTCGACCGCTCGAGGTGGGTCCGGTAGAGCCGGGCGACGAGCCCCTCCACCTGGGGAAGCTTGCCTCGCTGCAGGGTCTCCAGCGGAGGCTGGACGAATACCTGGGGCAGGGCCAGCTCGAGCGCGGGCTCTTCCTGGACCCAGACCAGGCGGTCCGTCTGTGTGAGTTCCGGTTCAAGGTCGAGCTGCAGCATTGCACCGCTCCATCACCTATAGTCTAACACAGCGATCTGAAGCCTCACAAGGCGGCATCCGGCGGCTTCGCGGAAGGGTCACGCAACCGGCTGACAGCCGCAGCCTCTTGTGTTACAATACATGATTGTCAGAAAGGCACCCCTGTGCGCCACGCGCAGTTAGCACGTCCAGCACCTACCCACGATCGAATAGCGGCGCCCGTCGTCTGTCTCCAGGAGGGCGGGGCATGATCCCACGTTATACCCTCCCCGCCATGGGCGCGGTCTGGGACGATCCCCACAGGCTCCAGGTCATGCTGGACGTGGAGCTGGCGGTCCTGCAGGCCCAAGCCGCCCGGGGACTGGTGCCCAAGCCTGCGGTGGCCGCGATCCGCCGACGCGCCCGGGTGGACCTCGCCCGCATCGCCGAGCGCGAAGCCCGCACCCACCACGATGTCATCGCCTTCATCGAGACGCTCGAACACCGCGTGGGCGCTCATGGCCGCTACCTCCACCTAGGGTTGACGTCCAGCGATGTCCTCGACACCTCCCTGGCCGTGCTGCTCACACAGGCGACCGCGATCCTGCGGCAAGACCTGCAGGCACTGCTCTCGGCCGTGGCCGTCCAAGCCCGGCGGCACAAGCGGACGCTCACCATCGGTCGCACCCACGGGGTGCACGCGGAGCCGACGACGTTCGGCCTGAAGCTCGCGGTCCACTATGACGAGTTCCACCGCCACCTCGCGCGATTGGACCGGGCGGGCGAGGAGGTGCGCGTCGGCAAGATCTCCGGGGCGGTCGGCACGTTCGCCAATGTGGCCCCCGGCATCGAACGGGACGTGTGCCGAGCACTCCGCCTGCAGCCGGCCCCCATCTCCACCCAGATCGTCCAGCGGGAGCGCCACGCCGCCTACGTCGCGGCACTCGCACTCATCGGGGCCAGCCTCGAGAAGCTGGCGACGGAGCTGCGGCACTTGCAGCGGACGGAGGTCGGCGAGGCGCAGGAGCCGTTCGGCCACGGCCAAAAGGGCTCCTCCGCGATGCCGCACAAGCAAAACCCCATCGCCTGCGAGCGGATTACGGGGCTCAGCCGGCTGCTGCGCGGCTACGCTGTCGCCGCGCTGGAGGACGTCGCACTCTGGCACGAGCGGGACATCAGCCACTCGTCGGTCGAGCGGGTGATCCTGCCGGACGCGACGATTGTGCTCGACTACATGCTCCAGACGATGACGACGGTGATTCGCGGCCTCGTCGTCCACGCGGATCGCATGCGCGAGAATCTGGAGCGAACGCGCGGGGCAATCTACTCCGGCCAGGTGCTGCTCGCCCTCATGCGCCGGGGGCTCTCGCGCACCGCCGCGTACGAGCTGGTCCAGCGCGCAGCACTCGACGCGTCGCGCAACGGCCGGGACTTCACCGACACCCTGTTGCACGACGCGGCGATCCGCCGACACTTGCGTCCGGAGATGGTACGGCGCTGCCTGGACCCCCGCGCGCACCTGCGGCACGTCGAGCGCATCTTCCGTCGAGTTGGCTTATGACCCTACTGCGTCCACGGTCCACGGTCCGCGGTCCACTGCGATCAGGAACGCCTCGATTTGGATGGCGCTTGTACTGTGGTCTGTGGTCTGTGGTCTGTGGTCTCGGTGTCACGGGGTGCGTCGCGCGGTCGCTGACGATTCGCACCGATCCGCCGGACGCCTTGGTCTACGTGGACGACGTCTACCAGGGAGCCAGTCCGGCGACGTTCGACTTCGACTGGTACGGCTGGCACCGCGTGACGCTGCATAAGGACGGGTTCCAGCGCGTCGAGGATCGGCAGCTGCTGCAAGCCCCCCCCTGGCTCTGGATTCCGCTCGATTTGCTGGCGGAGATGTGGCCGGGTACGCTGCGGGACGACCGCACTTGGGTCTATACGCTCAGCCCCGTCCAGGCGATTCCATTGCCGCAGCCACCCCCGGAGGCTTCCGATGCAGAGAGGTAAGGCGCTCTACGAGGGCAAGGCGAAGATCGTCTACGCCACGGACGACCCGGCGTTCGTCATCCAGTACTTCAAGGACGACGCGACGGCGTTCAACGCCAAGAAACGGGGGACGATCGTCGACAAGGGGGTGTGCAACAACCAGATCGCCTCGCACCTCTTCCAGCGGCTCGAGCGGGAGGGGATCGCGACCCACTTCGTCCGGCAGCTCTCCGACCGGGAGATGCTGATCAAGCGCGTGACGATCATCCCGCTGGAGGTGACGGTGCGCAACATCGTCGCCGGCGGGATGGCGCGGCTACTCGGCCTCGAGGAGGGCCGGGTGCTCGACCGGCCGGTCTTCGAGTGGCACTACAAGCGGGATGACCTGGACGACCCGCTGATCAACGACGACCACATCGCGGCTTTGGGGCTCGCGACCCCGCAGGAGCTCGAGACGATCCGGCAGCGATCGCTGCAGATCAACGCCATCCTGCGCCGCTACTTCGCCGAGCGCGGCATTGACCTCGTGGACTTCAAGCTGGAGTTCGGGCGCGCCGGCGGCCAAATCCTCCTGGCCGACGAGATCTCGCCGGACACCTGCCGGTTCTGGGAGCAGGGCACGCGCAAGAAGCTCGACAAGGACCGGTTCCGCCGGGACCTGGGCGACGTCGAGTCGGCCTACCAGGAGATGGTGCGCCGCGTGACCGCGGAGCCGGCGAGACGATGAAGGTCCGAGTGGCGATCACGCTCAAGCCGGGGCTCTTGGACGCCCAAGGCAAGACGGTCAAGAGTGCTCTGGCGTCGCTGGGCTTCCGCGGCGTGAACGACGTGCGCATGGGCAAGTACGTCGAGCTAGAGGTCAAGAACGGTTCCGCAGCCTCTGCCCGGCGCGAGGTCGAGCGCATGTGCCACAAGCTGCTCGTGAACCCCATCGTCGAGCAATACCGCATTGAAATCGCTGAAGGCTCAAGGCTGAAGGCTCGAGGCTCGATGGCCTAGCCTTCAGCCTCCAGCCTTCGGCCTTCAGCAACGTCTACAGGTGATGCGGTCGGATGAAGTTCGGCGTGGTGGTGTTCCCAGGCTCGAACTGCGACCAGGACTGCGTGCGCGTGCTGCGCGACGTCCTGCGGCAGCCCGTGGTCACCCTCTGGCATGAGGAGCGCGCCCTCAAAGGCTGCGACGCGATCGTCGTGCCCGGAGGCTTCAGCTACGGCGACTACCTGCGCGCGGGGGCGATCGCCCGCTTCTCGCCCGTGATGACCTCGCTCCAGGCGTTCGCGCGCGACGGCGGCCTCGTGCTCGGCATCTGCAACGGGTTCCAGATTCTTCTCGAGGCGGGGCTGCTGCCGGGGGCGATGCTGCGCAACACCGGGTTGCGGTTCATCTGCCGGTTCGTCCACCTGCGCGTCGAGCGCACCGGCACGCCGTTTACCAACCGCTTCCGGCGCGGCCAGGTCGTGCGCCTACCGATCGCGCACAATGAAGGCCGTTACACCGTGGACGCCGAGACGCTGGAGCGCGTCCGGCCGCAGGTCGCGTTCCGGTACTGCGACGCCGACGGCCGGATCTCGGACGCGGCGAATCCCAACGGGGCGATGGACGCGATCGCCGGCA
>CAYJWO010000019.1:1166-9744 GCA_964373825.1 uncultured Planctomycetales bacterium | reverse complement strand
CGCGCAGCCGCCGCTCTACAAAGTCAAGCGCGGCAAGCGCGAGGAGTACATCGAGACGGACGAAGGGCTCTCGACGCTGCTGCTGGAGCTGGGCACCGAAGAGACGGCGCTGACCATCGTGAAGACCAAACGGACGATCAAGGACAAATCGCTCGTCGAGTTGCTCCGCGCCCTGGCGGAGCTGGAGCGGCTGCTCAAGGGGCTGGGCCGCTACCGGGTGGATCCGACGCAGTACGTGCAACAGTTCGATCGCAAGAAAGGGCTGCCGCTCTACCTCATCCGCCTCGAGGGGCAGACGCACTTTCTCCACGACGACAACGCGCTGGCCAAGTTCGCGCAGCAGCACGATCTGGACGTCGAGCAGCTGGAGCGAGCACCAGCGGGTGCGGCGGCCCAGCTGACGGAGCTCTTCGAGGCGTCGGATGTGGACGCCATCTGCAAGCGGCTGGACAAGGCGGGCCTGTCGGTCGCGGAGTACTACCCGGAGAACGGCAAGCCGGCGTTCCGCCTCAGCGGCCCCGCCGGGGCCCGGACGTTCAGCGGCCTGCGGGAGGTGTTGCTGGCGGTGGAGGAGCACGGCCGCCAGGGCATGACCATCCAGCGCTACAAGGGGCTCGGCGAAATGAACCCGCAGCAGCTCTGGGAGACGACGATGGACCCCGCGAAGCGGACGATCCTGAAGGTCATGCTGGAGGACGCCGTCGAGGCCGAGCGGATCTTCACGACGCTGATGGGCGAAGCGGTCGAGCCCAGGAAGCAATTTATTGAAGAGCACGCACTGGAAGTCAAAAACCTGGACATCTAACGCGAAGACCGATGTATACGCTTGGCGAGAAGATCATTCCCCGGGACATCGAGCAGGAGGTCAAGGACTCCTACATCTCGTACGCGATGAGCGTGATCGTCGGGCGCGCGTTGCCCGACGTGCGCGACGGCTTGAAGCCAGTCCACCGGCGCATCCTCTACGCGATGCAGGACCTGGGGCTGGACCCCGGCAAGCCGTACAAGAAGGCCGCCCGCATCGTCGGGGAGACGTTGGGAAAATACCATCCGCACGGGGACATGGCGGTGTACGACGCGCTGGTGCGCATGGTGCAGGACTTCAGCCTGCGCTACCCACTCATCGACGGGCAAGGCAATTTCGGTTCCGTCGACGGAGATAGCCCAGCTGCCATGCGTTATACGGAAGCGCGCTTGGCGCGCATCGCCAACGAAGTGCTGGCCGACCTCGACAAGGACACGGTGGACTTTGGGCCGAACTTCGACGGCTCGCTCGTCGAGCCCAAGCTCCTGCCGGCGCGCCTGCCGAACCTCCTCGTCAACGGCAGCGGTGGCATCGCCGTCGGGATGGCGACGAACATTCCGTCGCACCACCTCGGCGAGATCGTGGACGCGACCTGCGCGCTCATCGACGACCCCGCCCTCGATGTCTCCGGACTGCTGCGGCACGTGAAGGGCCCAGACTTCCCGACGGGCGCGGTCATCTGCGGACGAGCGGGCATCAAGGACGCCTACCAGACGGGGCGCGGCTCGCTGCGTATCCGCGCCCAGGTCCAGGTGGAACAGCTCAAGGGCAACCGCCAGGCACTCATCGTGACGGAGCTGCCGTACCAGGTGAACAAGGCGACCCTGCTCGAGGCGATCGCGCGCCTCGTCCAAGCGAAAACCCTCGAGGGCATTTCGGATCTGCGCGACGAATCGGACAAGGAGGGCATCCGCGTCGTCATTGAGCTCAAGCGCGACGCCAACGAACAGGTCGTGCTCAACCAGCTCTTCAAGCACACGCAGCTTGAGACGACGTTCGGCGTCATCATGCTGGCCCTTGTCGATGGCCGGCCACGCATCCTGGGGCTCAAGGGGATGCTGCAGGCGTTCATTGAGCACCGCAAGGACGTGGTGATCCGCCGGACGAAATTCGAGCTCAACCGTGCGCAGGATCGCGCCCACGTCCTGGAGGGATTGAAGAAAGCGCTGCAGCACCTCGACGCGATCATCAAGACGATCAGGCAGTCGAAGACGCCGGCGGACGCCAAGGCCGCCCTGGTCGCGACGTTCAACCTGACCGAACGGCAGGCCCAGGCGATCCTCGAGATGCAGCTGCAGCGCCTGACCGCGCTCGAGCGCGAGAAGCTGGAGGCGGAGTACCTGGAGCTCATCAAGAAGATCGAGTACTACCAGAGCCTCTTGAAGAGCGAGCGCAAGGCGCTCGAGCTCATCAAGGCCGAGCTGCAGGACGTCAAGGAGCGCTACGGGGACGAGCGGCGCACCGAGATCGTCGGCGAAATACAGGAGCTGGCGATCGAAGACCTCATCGTCGACGAGGACGTGGTTATCACCATCAGCCACGCGGGCTACATCAAGCGGCTGCCGGTGTCCACGTACCGCAAGCAGCGGCGCGGCGGCGTGGGCGTGACGGCGATGGAGACGAAGGAAGAGGATTTCGTCGAGCATCTCTTCGTCGCCTCGACGCACGAGACGCTCATGTTCTTCACGACCCAGGGGCGCTGCTACTGGCTGAAAGTCCACGAGATCCCGCAGGCGGGTCGGTACGCGAAGGGGACCGCCATCGTCAACCTCCTCTCGTTCCAGAAGGACGAGCGGCTCTCGGCGTTCGTCGCCGTCAAGGCGTTCAACCCGGAGCAGTTCCTCGTCATGGCGACGGCCCAGGGGACGGTGAAGAAAACTCGCCTCGACGCCTACGGCAACATCCGCAAGGGCGGCATCATCGCGATTACGCTGGAGAAAGGCGACGAGCTCATCCAGGCGGTCGTGACGGACGGCCGGCAGGAGCTGCTGTTGGCGACCCGGCAGGGGCTGGCGATCCGGTTTCCGGAGGAGCAGGTGCGCGAGGTCGGCCGGTCCGCCCGAGGCGTGCGCGGCATCCGGCTCGGCAAGGGAGACGCGGTGATCGCGATGCCCGTGGTCCAGCCAAAGGCCTCGCTGTTGACGGTGACCTCCCAGGGGTTCGGCAAGCGCACGGCGTTTGAGGAGTACCGGCTGCAGAGCCGCGGGGGCAAGGGCATCATCAACGTGAAGGTGACGAAGAAGAACGGCGAGGCGGTGGGTGCTCGCACCGTGACGGACCAGGACGAAGTCATGCTCATCTCGCAGGAAGGCATGATGGTCCGCTGCGCGGCCAAGGACGTCCGGCAGACCGGGCGGGCGTCGCAGGGGGTCCACGTGATGAAGATGAACGCCAAGGGCAAAGACCGCATCGCCTCGGTGGCGTGCGTGGTGCCACGACACCATGAGGAAGAAAACGGCCAGTTAGAAGCGTCCGCCGAGGAGCCAGAGGCGACGCCCGCGGTCGAAGCGCCCGCGGACACTCCAGCGCCCTCGGCGGCTCAAAAGCCCGCGGCGACAACTCCACACCGTCCATCGCGAGCGGCACAGAAAGCGCCGAAGCCCAAGGCGAAAGCGAAGACCGCCACAACCCGCAAGCGTCGAAAGTGACCCCATGTCCCCGTCGTCTAGTGGCAGGACAAGAGCCTTTCGAGCTCTCGGCGCGGGTTCGATTCCCGCCGGGGACGATTCTTCACACAGGCCATAGCGCGTGGACACCTGGTGGCTGACCGGTGCCACGTTGGTGACGCCTCATGGGTTGTCCGCAGGCGCCATCGCAGTGGCAGGTAGTCGGATCGCAGCCCTTCGGCGATCAGCGCCGCGAGGCGCGCGGCACGTCAGCGCGCGCGGCGCCTACGTCGCCCCGGGGTGCATCGACCTGCACGTGTGGGGCGATCCGCGCGTCGTCGCCCCTCGGCTGGCGCGGGAAGGCACCACAGCGTTTTTGACCACACTCGGTCCAGCACCTCGAGCGGCGCTGGTGTCGGGCGTGCGGGAGCGCGCGACGGCGCGCGTCCAACTCGGCGCGCAGTGCCTTGGCGTGCACCTCGAAGGGCCGTTCGTCAATCCCCGGCGGGCGGGCGCGTTGCCCACACGGTGGATGCGCCCGCCGACCGCCGCAGAGCTCGCCGCCCTGGCGCGAGCCGGCGGGGTGCGGCTGGTGACGATGGCCCCGGAGTTGCCGGGGGCGGCTCGCGCCATCGCGTGGTGCCGGCGGCGAGGGATTCGCGTCTCGCTGGGGCATAGCGTCGCGAACGATCGAGAGGCCCGGCGCGCGGTCGAGGCGGGTGCCACGGCGGTGACGCACGTCTTTAACGGCATGCCGCCGTTTCACCATCGGCGGCCGTCGTTGCTGGATGTGGCACTCACGGAGCCGCGGCTGACGACGATGGTGATCGCGGACGGCGTCCACGCGAGTCCTTCGGCCTTCCGGCTGCTCGTGCGTTCGAAGGGCGCGGACCAGGTCGCGCTGGTCACCGACTCCATCGCGGCGCAAGGGGGGAAGGTCGTGCGCCGGCGTGGGGCGTTCTACACGCGGCGAGGGACACTGGCTGGCAGCGACCTCACGATGCTGCGGTCGGTGCGCAACGCGGTTCGGTGGGGCGGTGTCGAACTGCCGGATGCGATTCGAATGGCCACAGAGGTTCCGGCACGGCTGCTGGGCGTGCACGGCCAGCGGGGTGTGCTGCGCGTCGGCGCGCGCGCGGATGTGGTTGTCTTTGATGCGGCGTTTCACGTCCGTCTGACCATGGTGGGCGGGCGAGTCGTGTACGAGGGATAACGCGATGTCTGTGTCAGGGGTGAGAAGCTGATGTGCGGCATCGTCGGCTACATCGGACGCGACGACGCCACGCGCGTACTGTTAGACGCGCTGGCGCGCCTAGAGTACCGTGGATATGACTCCGCCGGGATTGCCGTGCTGAACCATCGCGGGCTGGACGTTCGCAAGCGCGCTGGCAAACTGAGCGTGCTAGCCCAGGCGATCGCGCAGCGCCCGCTGCACGGCCAGGTAGCCGTGGGGCATTCGAGATGGGCGACCCATGGTCTGCCGACGGAAGCGAACGCGCACCCGCACACCGACTGCACGGGACAGATCGCCATCGTCCACAACGGCATCATCGAGAACTACGCCGTGCTCAAGGACCGGCTACTGGCGAAAGGCCACCGATTTCGCTCCCAGACCGACACGGAAGTCATCGCGCACCTCGTCGAGGAGGTGGCCAAGCGCCACCCCGTCGAGCAGGCGTTCCGGCGAGCCCTCAAGCAGCTCACCGGCTCCTACGCGATTTGCCTCCTGGCGGAGCAGGCCCCCACCACGATCTTCGGCGCGCGCAACGGCAGCCCGCTGATCGTCGGCGTCGGACGCCGGGAAGCGTTCTTCGCCAGCGACGTTCCGGCGATCCTGGCCAAGACGCGCCGGGTCGTCTACCTCAACGACCTTGAGGCCGTGGAGCTGTCGGCCGACGGCCCGCGGATCACCACGCTCGACGGCAAGCCGGTGCGCCGGGCCGCGACGACGGTGGCGTGGGACATCGCGGCCGCGCGCAAGGGCGGCTTCCCGCACTTCATGCTGAAGGAGATCCACGAGCAGCCCGCGGCGATCGAGCAGACGCTCTACAACCGGCTCGATCCTGCTCGTGGCCGCATCGTCTTCGACCGACGGACGAAGCGGTTCCTGGACCGGCTCAGCCCTCAGGAGCAGCTCGTCATCATCGCCTGCGGGACGGCGTACCACGCGGGGCTCGTCGGGGAGTACATGCTCGAGGAGACCGCGCGCATCCCGGTGGACGTGGACTTGGCCAGCGAGTTCCGCTACCGCGGGGCGATGCTGGACCGGCACACGACCGTGATCGCGATCACGCAGTCGGGTGAGACGGCGGATACGCTCGCCGGCGTCAAGCTGGCCAAAGCGCAGGGGGCCAAGGTCCTGGCGATCTGCAACGTCATGGGCTCCTCCATCGCGCGCGAGGCCGACGCGGTGCTGTACACCCACGCCGGGCCGGAGATCGCCGTCGCCTCCACCAAGGCGTACACGTCGCAGTTGACCGCGCTCTCGCTCCTGACGCTGGCCCTCGCCAAGCGGCGCGGGCTGATCGCCGCCACGGCGTGGCGGCGGCTGGTGGACGGCTTGACCCTCCTGCCGCGGGTCGTTGAGCAAGCGCTCGCTACGGAGAATGCGATCAAGGCGATCGCCGCGCACTACGCGTCCGCGCGCAACTTCTACTATCTCGGACGGCGGTACAACTACCCCAGCGCGCTCGAGGGAGCTCTGAAGCTCAAGGAAATCTGTCCGCTCATCCACGCCGAGGGATACGCGGCCGGCGAGATGAAGCACGGGCCGATCTCACTCATCCGCAAGGGCTGGCCGGTGGTGTTTGTGGCGACGGATGCGCCCGTGTACGACAAGGTGGTGTCGAACATTGAGGAGGTCCGCGCGCGCAAGGGCACGTGCATCGTCATCGCCTCCGAAGGCAACGCGGCGATCCGGCGCCACGCCGACCATCTCATCACGGTCCCCAAGACAGACGAGTTCTTCTCGCCCATCGTGACCGCCATCCCCCTGCAGCTGTTCGCCTACTACGTCGCAGACGCCAACGGCTGCGACATCGACCAGCCGCCGAACCTGGCCAAGAGCGTGACCGTCGAATGAAGAAAGTCTGGGTGCACAAAGCGAAATCGTTTGAGGATGCCGAGCGCTTTGAGCGGCGTTACTATCAAACGATGTCTCCTAAGGAGCGTGTGGAAACCGTCGATTGGCTTCGACAGGTCGCTCGGAAGTTTAAGAGGGCAGGCAATGGCAGAACGAGACTTCGAAGAGTTATTACAATTGTTCAATAGGCATCGCGTACGGTACTGCATCGTCGGAGCTTACGCCGTCGCATTCCATGTCCGCCCACGCTACACGAAAGATATGGATCTTTTGGTGGAACCCTCCATTGAAAACGGCCGCAAGGTCGTTGCTGCACTGAAGAAGTTTGGCTTCGGTTCACTGAAACTGAAACCGGAAGATTTTGTGCAACCAGGTCGGCTTGTGCAGCTTGGCTATGAACCCGTCCGCGTTGATCTATTGACGTCTCTCGAAGGCTTCACGTTTGATCAGGTGTGGCGCCACCGAGCCTCCGGATCCTACGGGAAGGTCCGCGCGCCGTTTATCGGCTACGACGAACTGGTGCGCACCAAGGAGCTCTCGGGGCGCCACCAAGACCAAGCCGATCTGGAACTCTTGCGTAAGCGGACGCGTCCTTTGTGCAGCCAGCGGCGAGGTCGTCGATGAGGATCGGCCAATGTTCATCGCGGTGCCGTCCTAACTGGTGTCGACCCCATTTAGTACGGCACCAGGTTTCCCGATGAAGGCAAATCGGGTCCCCGTCTACGCACCGTTTACGGATCGCGGAAAAGGTGGAATCGGGGACACGAGACCAATTGAAATACGTCATGTGTCCCCAGATTGCCTCGTGAGACGGAGGACAACAGGAGGTGGGACATGGCGAAGATGGAAGCAAAGAGCTTTGGGGCGCCCGACGAGGTGCGAACGTTCGACAAGGGGCGGGTGGAATTGGTCAAGATTGGCGGGGCAACGATTGGGCGAGGTGTGTTTGAACCAGGCTGGCGGTGGTCGACATCGGTGAAACCGTTAGCCAAGACCAACAGCTGTGAGGCGCCGCACTTCCAGTATCACGTGTCGGGAACACTGAAGATCGTCATGGATGACGGCACGACCCGCGAGTGCAAGGCCGGGGACGTGTCCCTGCTGCCCTCAGGCCATGATGGTTGGGTCGTTGGCAATGAACCAGTCGTGGTGATCGACTTTCAGGGCATGGCGGACTACGCTAAATCCACATCCGGGCAGCAGACCGAGAAGCGACTCCCTGCTGCGACTCGTTGATACCAGACGCCATCACCGCAGAGAGTGCACTGGGAGGTCTTGTGCTCCGAATGGTCGAGCGTTGACATGCCGATGAGGCAACTCCTGCGTTTGATAACGTACGGCTGACCATAGTGGTGGAATACCTGGACTCTCCGAACCGGCCCGATTGGACGCTGCCCACGACGCCAACCAAGTGCTGGAAGCCCTGGCGGACGGGTTTCAGGTGGCGCTGTCAGGGGTTTGAACCCGGAGGCCCTTGTTGGGACATGGTATACTGGCTGAAAATCGCTGCTGTTTGAGCGCGTGGAGGTTGCATGAAGCCCCAAAAGAACATCTCGCTCATCATCGGACTTGCAATCCCCTTCCTGATGATCGTGCTTGTCGCCGCCAGCATCTACCTCCCTGGATTATTTGCCCCACAGCCAACGGTCAATTTCCTGTATGTGACGGACGACGATTACTATCAAGGTCATGCGTATGTTGTTGAGAGTGGCAAGCTGGCGAAACGCGAGGTCAAATATCCAGAGCACTACACACCAGGCGTGACGCGGCTCTTTGTACACGATGTCTCAGCTAACGAAAGTAAAGAGGTGTCCTTCGAGGAAGCCCAACAGTTACATCTCGATGCGAATGTAAAATCCCCAGATGGCTATGAGGTGGTGTATGGGAGCGCGGAGTATGGTTTCTTCCCGCTATTTTTCTCAGGGGGTCGAGACTACGACAGCATGTATCTCAAGGGGCACAGCACCAGCAAGGAATTGAAGTTACAGACACCCAGCGATGGGCGTTATTATTACTCCCGCGATCGCGCCCGTTTTCTTGGGTGGATACGGTAGACGAGGGATATGAACAAGGAAGAATTGCTGC
>CAYJWO010000019.1:0-1156 GCA_964373825.1 uncultured Planctomycetales bacterium | reverse complement strand
AGCAAGTGCGAAGTTTGGCTGCACAGCGCCTCATCACCAGAGATGAGGTAGCAGCAGCCTTTGACGCTGGGACAAGCGGCGGTTCAGACGATGAGGAGGTCACACGCCAAGCAGGCATTTCCCACATTCTCTATTATGTGGGTGGCGCAGTAGTATTTCTCGGAATCGCCGTGCTGATCTGGCAACATTGGTCAGCACTCGGTAGTACGACGAAAATCTTGTCTACGTTGGGATCGGGCATCGCCGCGTATGTGGCGGCGACGTTCCTGATCCGTAACGAACGCCTTGAAACCGTCAGCAGGGCGTTTTACTTCCTCGCAGCCCTAGTGATGCCCTTGGGACTTCATGTGACGTTTGACATCGCAGGGCTTGATACTGGCAGTCATGGGGTTCAAAGTCTTGTTTCTGGCATCCTGTTGACGACGTTCCTCCTGTCATACTTCGTGTATCGGAAGACGGTGTTCACCATCTTCAACATCATCTTTGGAACGTGGCTGTTTTTCAGTTTTACCAGTCTTCTTGTCGGCAGCAACCCGCACTTTGGTTGGGAGTTCTCAGCATATCGCGTCTTGTGCTCTGGCTTGGTCTATGCCTTGCTCGGATATTACTTTACGCAAACGCCGCAACGCGCACTGACTGGTGCCTTGTATGGTTTTGGCGTGCTTCTCTTTCTCGGAGCCGCCCTGGCACTCGGTGATTGGAAACCCAATCAGAACACATTTTGGGAATTGGTATTTCCTGGGTTGGTCTTCGGTGTGATGTTCCTCAGCGTCTACCTGAAAAGCAAGGCGTTTCTGACGTTTGGTTCGATCTACCTCATGGTTTACATCCTCAAGATCACGGCGGAGTATTTCGCCGATAGTTTGGGGTGGCCGCTTGCCCTCGTTCTGACTGGTCTTGGTTTGATCGCCATCGGCTACCTGCATTTCAATCTGAAGAAGAAATATCTCTCGTAGCGCAGCATCCCGACAAACGCAGCGCCCCCACCTGTTCTACAAACACCTGGTTGTGAAACGGTGAGGATCGAGCGGGTTTTTGTGCTCAGGAAGAAGCGGACAGGTGCCAGTAAGTAAGGTGCCAGGCACCGAGGGACAGGCATTGCTGAGATGAAGACGAGGGGTCCGGTAAAGCGCCACGCGAGGTTTTGGGTATACAT
>CAYJWO010000018.1:2898-10105 GCA_964373825.1 uncultured Planctomycetales bacterium | reverse complement strand
TCTTGGACATCTTGCGCCCTTCCCCGTCGACGACGAAGCCGTGAGTCAGCACCGCTTCGTAGGGGGCTTGGGCGCGGAGTGCCACCGCCGTGATCAGGGACACCTGAAACCAGCCTCGATGCTGGTCGGAGCCTTCGAGGTAGAGCTGGGCCGGCCAGCCCAGCTCGTCACGGGCCTTCAGGACCGCCTCGTGGCTGACGCCGGAATCAAACCACACATCGAGGATGTCCGTGTCCTTGCGCAGGTCGTGGCCACCGCACCCAGGGCACCGGGCGTCTGGTGCCAGCTCCTGTATCGACGCCGTAAACCAGGCGTCGATCCCGCGCGATTGCAGCGAACGCTCGATCTGCTCGATGACCTCCACCTGGAGCAGCGGCTGTTCGCACGCGCGGCAGTGCAGCACCGGGATGGGGCTGCCCCAGTAACGCTGGCGGGAGAGGCACCAGTCCGGCCGCGTCTCCAGCATGCCGGTGATGCGGCTGATACCCTGCTCCGGAATCCATCGGACGCGCCGTGATGCCTCGAGCAGCCGGCGGCGCAGTCCGTGCGCCTCGACGCTGAGGAACCACTGCGGGGTCGCCCGAAAGATGACCGGCTGCTTGCACCGCCAGCAGTGCGGGTAGGAGTGTGTGAGGGGTTCTTCGGCCAAGAGGAGACCGCGCGTACGGAGTTCCTGGATGATTCGCGCATTGGCGTCGAACACCGATTGGCCGGCAAAGGCGGGCACCTCGCTCGTAAATTTTCCCTGGTGGTCGACGGGAGAGAGCACGTCGAGATGTTCTCGCTGGCCGATGACGTAGTCCTCCTGTCCGTGGCCCGGTGCAAGGTGGACAACGCCGGTCCCTTCCTCCATGGAAACGAATTCATCGGTCACGACGCGACCCGACACCTCACCAAATGGTCGCCTATACGCGAGCTGGGTCAATTCTGGAGCGGATACAACGCTCCCGAGATCGTCCGTGGCCTTGCCAGCGGCTTGCAGGACACGCGCGCTTAACGCGCCGGCAACAATCCACCACTCGCCATGAACGCCAACTCGCCTGTAGGTTTTCTGCGGATGTACCGCCACCGCAACGTTGGCTGGCAATGTCCATGGTGTCGTTGTCCAGACCACGATAAAGACCGGCTGGTCGCTCAAATCCTTCCACAACGTCCCTGCGGACTCCGGCGTAACGGGGAGCTTAACAAAGATCGCGGGATCCGTTCGGTCCTCGTACTCCACCTCGGCCTCGGCGAGCGCGGTTTCGCAGGTCGCGCACCAGTACACGGGCTTCTGGCCGCGCGTGATGTAGCCGGCGCGCACCAGCTCCTTGAAGACGCGCAGGATGGCCAGCTCGTACTCCGGCGCCATGGTCAGGTACGGCCGCGGCCAGTCGCCGAACACCCCGAGCCGCTTGAACTCGTCGCGCTGGATGTCCACGAACCGCTGCGCATACGCCCGCGCCTTCGCCCGGAAGCTTGGCTGATCGATCTGGGTCTTGGTCAGCCTCAGCTCCTTGAAGAGCTGGTGCTCAATCGGCATCCCGTGACAGTCCCACCCGGGCACGTACGGGCAGTCGAAGCCCTGCATCGTCTTGTAGCGCACCACGAGGTCCTTGAGGATCTTGTTGAGCGCGTGGCCGATGTGGATGTGGCCGTTGGCGTACGGCGGGCCGTCGTGGAGGATGAACGGCCCCTTTGGGTGCGGGGCGCGCCGGATCTGCCCGTACAGGTCCTCGGCCTCCCAGCGCGCGAGCGACTCGGGCTCCCGGCGCGGCAGGTCCGCCTTCATGGGAAACGTCGTGGACGGCAGATTGAGCGTGGCGCGGTAGTCCATGCGCGCGGGGGCCGGCTAGAGGATCCCGAGGAGCTGGGACAACCCCAGCACCGCGATCCGGTGCACGAACTGGAGGGCAACGAAGGCCACGATGGCTGAAAAATCGATCATGCCGATGCGCAGTGGCAGCCGCTGGAATGGGCGCAGGATGACATCCGTCACCTGGTAGAGGGTGGCCAGGAGGTCGTTGAAGGTCGTATACGGATTCACCCCGACCCACGAGAGCACGATGCGAATGACCAGCAGCCAGTAGAGCACCGTGAAGAAGATGTCTACAAGGACGACCAGGCTGCGGATGAGCTCATGGAGGATCACCATGAGAGCTCCCGCGAGCGCCGAGCGGCGGCGGCGATGGCCTCGAGGAGGTGTGCTCGCACGCGCCGGCGCGCCAACACGCGCAGCGCGGCCTCCGTCGTACCCCCCTTGGAGGCAACCCGATGGATGAGTCTTGCCGCCGGCGTTCGGCCCTCCGCCAGCAGCGCGAGACTGCCGTGCAGCGTCTGCAGGACGGCGCGCGCCGCGACAGCTGCCGGTAGCCCCAGCCGCCGCGCAGCCGCCTGCCAGGCATCTGCTAAGAAGAAGACGTACGCCGGACCGGAGCCGCTGATCGCCGTGATCGCGTCGAAGTGCCGCTCCGGCAGTGCGACGGCCGTCCCTACCGCTTCGCAGAGGGCGACGGCGAGCCGCCGGTGGCGCGCGGTCGCGTGCCGGCCGCACGCCATCGCGGTGTAGGCTTGCCCGCGCGTCGCCGCTAGGTTGGGCATCAGGCGGATGACCGGAATGCCGCGCAGCCGTGTTTCGAACCAGCGCACCGGGATCCCGGCGGCGATGGAGACGACGAGCTGCCGGCGTGTGACCCGCGGGGCGATGGCGGCAACGGCGTCCGCCATCTGCTGAGGCTTCACGGCCAGGACGATGACGTTGGTGTTCCGGACCATCGCGCGGCCGTCCGGGGACACCGCGATGCGCAACGCCTTGGCGACCGCGCGACGCACGCTCGCCCGTGGATCGGCCGCCCGCAGCCGCCGCGCCGGAATACCGGTCGCGAGCAGGCCTCGCAGGAGGGCTTGGCCCATTGTCCCCGCCCCAATGCAGCCGATCGTGACACCTCGTAGTGGCCCAGTGGCTGAGTGGCTCAGTGGCGACTCCCAAAGATCGCGGTGCCGATCCGGACCATCGTGGCGCCCTCCTCCACGGCGACCTCGAAGTCGTGGGACATGCCCATTGACAAGCTCAAGGCTCTAGGCTGGAGGCTGCAGGCTGTAGCTAAACGATCCCGAAGCGTTCGCAATGCCGCAAAGTGCGGTCGAGCTCGGTTGGGATCGTCGTCGAATGGGGCGATGGTCATGAGTCCATTCCATCGAAGCGCCGGCATGCCCCGGATCGCCTGCGCGATCCCGCAGGCGTCCTCCGGACGGCAGCCGAACTTCGTCGCTTCGCCGGACACGTTGACCTGGATGAAGAGATCGAGCGTCCGGCCAGCGCGCTGGGTCCAGCCGCCGAGCTCCTTGGCCAACGCCAGCGAGTCCACGGAGTGCACCACCTCGAAGAGCCCGACGGCCAGCTTGGCCTTGTTGCGCTGCAGGTGGCCAATCATATGCCACCGTACCGGTCGTTCGGGGTTCAGGGTTCTGGGTTCGGGGCCCTTTCCCTGAACCCCCAACCCCCAACCCAGAACGCGTTGTTTCGCACGGGCTTCCTGGACGCGGTTCTCACCAAGATCGCGCAGCCCCAACGCGATCGCCTCGCGGAGGGACTCCGCCGGAACCCCCTTCGTCACGCCGACAAGGGTCACCTCGGAGGGAACCCGACCGGCGC
This sequence comes from uncultured Planctomycetales bacterium, assembly GCA_964373825.1. Taxonomy (GTDB): domain Bacteria; phylum Omnitrophota; class Gorgyraeia; order Aquiviventales; family Aquiviventaceae; genus CAYJWO01. The sequence goes on along the minus strand of CAYJWO010000018.1, from coordinate 6,471 downwards.
GCTGGCAGGCTCGGGCCAACCGGTCGCGGACACGCTCAAGCCGCTCGCGTAACACGGCGGCTACTGTAACACGGAAACTTCCCATGGGGAATTGGGAATTCGGAATGCGGAATTGGGAATAGGCCTGCCGCATGCCGCATTCCGAACGCCCAACGGAAGTTCGGTCAGAAGTACTCGGTGAGGAGGGTGCGTGTGCGGTCGAGCAGGCGGTTGAGGCAGCGTGGAGAGGACGGCACCGCGTGGGGGGCACGCCGTGTGGCAAGCTCCACGAGGCCGATGGCGGCGGCCAGGCCGAGCTGTTGCGACAAATCGCTGAGCGACTTGGTGCGCTCGCTGCGAGCCCACGCCGTCCGGGTGGCCGTGATCCCCTCCAGCCACTCGGTGAACCCGTCCATGAGGGCGCCGCGACCACCCACCAGCGTCATCTCAGGGGCCGGTTGCCCCTCGAGCACCGCAGGGAGCGCCTCGCGCAGCGCCTGCCAATGGCGTTCGATGATCGACCGGACCTCCGCGCGTTGACCACCCATCCCCTCCAGGCTCCAGGCAGCGGCCTGTCCCGGCGTCACCCCGAGCTCGCGCGCAATCGCCTCCGCGATGGTGACCCCACCCCATGAAACGGTCCGCGCAGCACTCCACCGGCCGTCCACGACCAGGCCGGCGGTCGTCGAGCGTCCTCCGACCTCCACGAGCAGCAGCGACCGCCGACGCTGCCAGTCCACCGGCAAGGCCGCCCAGAGCGCTTCCAACGTATGAGTCAGCTGTGCCACATCCAGCCCCGCAAACTCGACGGCCTGCACCACGGCTTGCCGGACGGCCGTGGGCAGCGTCACCACCAGGAACTCCCCGGTGAGGCGCGTCGCCGACAGGCCGACCGGGTTGCGGACCGCGGCAAACCCGTTCCCGGAGACCCCCAGCCGCTCCACCGCGACCGCCTCGCGATCCGTCGCCAGGGCCTGGGCAACGGCGGACTCGGTCAACCGCTCCAGGTCGCGCAATCGCACTGTGCGCGGCTCATCGGCCAGCGGAACCGCCGCTTGCACCCGCTCGGCCGTCGCCGAGGGATGCGCGACGCCGACCAGCACCTCGGTCGGCGGCTCTTCCACGCGCGCGGCAGCGAGTGCTTGCTCAATGACCTGCCCCACCACCACCGGATCGGACCAGCTCCCGTCCGGCAGCGCAGGAAACGGCAACAGGCTCGTTCCCAGCAGGTCGAACCCCGGGCCGGGGTCGCAGGGCCGCCCCACCGCACAGGCGATTTTCGTGGCCCCGATATCTAACGCCACGAGGGAGGCCGCGCGCATCGGGATCAGGTGGCCGGACCGATCACCGGCTCCTCGAACCGCACGTCGATGTACCGGATGGCCAGCGGTTGCCCGCGCATCGCCTTCAGCGCCGCGGCAAGCCGCTCCAGGTGGGCGGCGAGCTGCGCTTCCGATCCGCACCGAATTTCCAGTCCCTCATCCAGCACAAAGCGAAGCCGTTCCGGCTCGCTGAGGTCGAGCACGGCGAGCCGACGGCCGCCGAGCGCAGGGGCGCGCTCCAGCTGCGCCAACACGCGCAAGGCCGCCTGGAGGCGCGGTTGCTCGTTCAGCTTTCCCGCCCGCAACGGTTGGCCGTCGCGCTCGATACCGGCCAGCTCGACCAGATCGGGCAGCGGCTTGGCGTGCGCCTCGGGCAGGAGAAACCCGTCAGCCGCCAGGACGTGCCACCGGCGGGATGCGGACTGCCGCAGGGCGATCTGGGCCGCCGCCTGCCGCGGAATCGCCTCGATCCGGACGCGGTTGGGCAGCTCGCGCACCACGCGCACCTGCCGGAGGGCCGGGGCCTGGGCTTGGAGCTGGGCGGCCAGCGCTCGGAGATCCAGGGTCCAGAGATTCCGCCCCAGCAACGTCGAAGGAGGTTCGAGAGGAGACGAGGGATCCACGATCACGTGCGCGATGGCGAACGCATCAGCCCGCCGGGCATAGGCCCCAAGCGCCCATCCCGCAGCACCCACGACCAGCAGGACGATCCATGGTGTCGGATGCCGAATCAGCCAGGCGGCGACGGTTCTCAGCCCTCGCGCCGCCTGAGGCACGAGGCCCCGGGTTCTCCGGAGACGCCTACGCATGCGTCAATCGCACCGCGTCCGCCCACGCCATCTGCGCGAGGCGCTGACAGAGCGCGTCGTAACGTAAGCCCGCGCAGGCCGCCGCCTTCGGCAGCAGGCTCGTCGCGGTAAATCCTGGGATCGTGTTCGCCTCGAGGATCACTGGGACACCCTTCGGGTCCAGAATGAGATCGACGCGCGAGACGTGACGGCAGCCGATCGCGCGATGGGCGGCGAGCGCCGCCGCCTGGGCCGCCGCCGCCGCGCTCGCGGAGAGGGGGGCCGGAACGAGATACTCGGTCTTCCCCGCCGTGTACTTGGCGGCGAAGTTGAAGAAGGTCTCATGCGGGCGAATCTCGACGACCGGCAGCGCGCGCTCGTCGAGGATGCCCACGGTCAGTTCCCGGCCCGGCACACGCGCTTCCACGATCACGTCGCCGTCCGCGTCGTATCGCCGCGCCAGGCGCAGTGCCGCGTCCAGCGCGTCCGAACACTCCACGAAGGAGATGCCGAGGCTGGATCCCTGCCGTCGCGGCTTCACGAAGAGCGGGTAGACGACATCTCGCGGCAGGCCGATGGTGGGCTGACCACCGTTGAGCAGCCACCAGGCGGGCACCGCCAATCCCGCCGCTTCAAACCGCCGCCGCGAGCCGGCCTTGTCGAGCCCGACGCGGCTGGCGGCCGGCCCGGATCCGACGTAGGCGAGATGCTGCGCCTCGCACAGCGCTTGGACCGCGCCGTCCTCCCCGAACGTGCCGTGCAGCGCGACAAAGACGACATCGACCGTCAGGGACGCCAGCGCGTGACGCAGCCACGCCAGCGCGTCCTCGTTGGTCCCGGCCTGAGGGATCACGAGCGGAAGGGCCTGGTGCCCCGTGCGGGTGAGCGCTGCGGCGATCCCCTCCCCGCTGCGCAGGGAGATCTCGTGCTCCGCCGATGGCCCGCCCATCACGACCGCGACGGTCACCGCCCGGTCCGCCATGCCCCTAGCCCCACCGCTCCCCGGCCACGCGCACTTCCGGCTCGAGCGTGATGCCAAACCGCTTGCGGACCAGCGTGCCGACGTGCTCCATCAGCGCGAGCACTTCGTCGCAGGTCGCCGCCCCCAGGTTGACGATGAAGTTCGCGTGGACCATCGAGACCTGGGCGTCGCCGATCCGAACCCCCTTCAACCCGGCCGCGTCGATGAGCTGGCCGGCGCGCTGCCCCGGCGGATTCTTGAACGCGCAGCCAGCCGATGGCAGCTGCACTTCCTGCGTCTGGTTGCGACGGCGCAGCACCGCGTGAATGTGCTCCGCGGCGTCTTCCGAGGGAACGCGGGGAAACTCCAGGACGGCGTCGGTGATGATCCCCGGCTCGAAGATGGCATCGCGGTAGCGAAACTGCAGCGACTCGCGCGGCAGCTCGCGCACTATTCCGTCATAGGTGATCAGGCGCACGTGGCGCACGAACTCGCCGATCTCCTGCGCGTTCATCGCCACCGC
>CAYJWO010000018.1:0-2798 GCA_964373825.1 uncultured Planctomycetales bacterium | reverse complement strand
AGCTCTTCAAGACTGGCTGGTGTGGCGAACCACTCGGCCGGCCCGCCGATCCGAATGCTGGTGTGGGACGCCAGCGATTCGTTGCGACGGACGCAGCTGGGAGGCCACGTCATGGCAGAGGTCTCCGATGTCCCCGGCGCCCAGGAAGAACACGGTGTCTCCCGGGGCGGCGATGCGCCGGACGTACGCCGGCAGGTCCGGGCGCGGCACGTAGCGCACGCAGGGATGGCCGCGCGCCTTGATCAGGTGCGCCAGCCGCTCGCCGGACACGCCCGGGATCGGCGGCTCCGAGGCGGCGTAGATGTCGGTGACGATGACGCCGTCGACGTCGTCGAAGCAGCTGGAAAACGCGCGCTCCAACAGCTGCGTGCGGGAATACCGGTGCGGCTGGAAGACGGCCAGGCGGTGGCGCAGGCGGGCCGTGTCGGCCGACAGCGTCGCCCGGATCTCGGCGGGATGGTGAGCATAGTCCTCGACGAACCAGATGTCGTCGGGCAGCCGCAGCACCTGAAATCGCCGCTGGGTCCCCGTGAACGCCGCCAGCGCCTCGCGGATCGTCACGAGCGGCAGCTCCAGGCGCAGCCCGATCCCGATGACCGCCGTCGCGTTGAGGACGTTGTGCCGACCCGGCACCTGGAGGCGAAAGGTCCCCAGCGAGCGGCCGCGGAAGCTCACGCGAAAGCGGGTGCCCGGAACATCCACCTGCACCTGGTCCACGGAGAGCGCCGCGCCCCGATGCAGGCCGTACGTCATCATCCGCGCGGGCCCGCCCAGGGTCTCGCGGACGCGGGGATCGTCCCAGCAGCAGATCACCACCCCTCCCGGCGTGACCTGCGCTGCGAACTGGCGAAACGCCTCGAGCAGCCGCTCCATCGTGCCGTAGTAGTTGAGGTGCTCCCGGTCGAGGTTCGTGACGACCGCCACGTCGGGAAAGACGCGCAGGAACGACCCGTCCGACTCGTCCGTCTCGACCACCGTGTAGGTGCCCCGGCCCCACTGGGCATTCGTGCCCAGCGACCGGACGATTCCGCCGACGACAAACGACGGATCCCACCCGGCATGCCGCAGCAGCGCCGTGGCCATGGCGCTGGTCGTCGTCTTGCCGTGCGCACCGGCGACCGCCACGACATGCTGCCCGACGAGCAGCTCCCCCAGCAGCTGCCCGCGGCTGATCGTCCGCACGCGGCGCCGGCGGGCCTCCAGCAGCTCCGGGTGGTCTGACGGCACCGCGCTGCTGTAGACGAGGAGATCGACGTCGTGCCCGAGATGCGAGGGGTGGTGGCCCGCCGCCACGGTGATGCCGTCGGCCGCGAGCTGCCGCGCCATGGCGTTGCGGGCGGCGTCGCAACCGCTGACGGCGAGCCCCCGGGCCCGGCAGATACGGGCCAGGCCGCTCATCCCGATGCCACCGATGCCCATGAAGTGCAGCTGCGTCATCCCACCACCCGTAGGCGGGACCAGGCAGGTGGTGGGATCATGCAGAGCTGAGCGCTGGGGCGACGCAGGGAGTGGTCCACGAGGTGGCGGGCCTTCCGTCCAACTCCTGAATGGCCTGGCACATCTGCGCGGTGGCGTCAGGGGCGTCGAGCGTGCGCATGGCGCAGCCCATGCGCGTCCGAAGGGCGACATCGGCCAGCAGCCGCCCGATCGCCCCCACAAGCCGCTCCGGCGTCGCGTGGGCTTCTTCGAGCAGCGTCGCCGCACCTGACGACGCCGCGCGCCGGGCGTTCGCCAGCTGGTGTCCGCCGGCGTAGGGATACGGGATGAGAATGGCCGGCAAGCCGCAGCGCGCCAGCTCCGCCATTGTGGAGGCGCCCGCCCGGCCGATCACCACATCCGCCAGCGCGTACGCGTACTCCATCTCCGAGAGGTAGGGCGCGACCCACGCAGTTATCCGTTGCGCGGTGTAGGTGTGGCGCACGCGATCCGCCTCCATGGCCCCCGTCAGGTGGATCACCTGGAGGCGCGCGCGCTCCGCGTCCGGCAGGCGGGAGATGGCATCGAGCGCCCTGAGGGTGATCGCCCGCGATCCCTGGCTGCCCCCGAGCACCAGGAGCGTCAGGCGGTCGGGCTGCAACCCGAACCGCTCGGCGGCGGCGCTCCGCCAGACCTTGCCGATCGCCGGGCGCACCGGGAGCCCCGTGACGCGGACCGCCGCCGGGTGCCCCGGCGTCTGCGTCTGCTCCCAGGACACCGCGATGCGATCCACCAAACGGCTGAGCCATCGGTTGGCCCGCCCCATGATGATGTTCTGCTCGTGGAGAAGGCAGTGGACGCGCCGGCGGCGGGCTTCGAGCAGCACCGGGATGGAGCTCCACCCGCCGAACCCCACGACGACGTCGGGCTGCCACTGGGCCATTTCCCGCGCGCTGTGGCGCCAGAGCCGTCCCAGCTGCCAGAGGCGGAGGAGCGGGTGCGCGGTCGCATGCCCCGGCATGGCCCTGGCATCCACCGCCGCCGTGTGGTGGCCGCGGGTCAACGCCTCCACGAGCGCCTGCGTCTGGGACCGCTGGGCGTACCACAACTTGACGAAGGCGCCGGACGCGGCGAGCCGGGATGCCACCTCCAGGGCGGGGACGAGATGCCCGCCGCTGCCTTCCGCGACGCAGAGCACCTTCAAGGCCGAGCGCTCGCGCTCACTATGGCTCATGCCGCCGCCTCCTTTCGTCCGCCGGCCCGCAGGCCGTGACGGCCCACGTGGAAGATCAGGGCGCACGCCACGAGGTTCATGATCATCGAGCTACCCCCGTAGGAGACGAGCGGCAGCGGGAGCCCCTTCGTCGGCACCAGGCCCGTGA
>CAYJWO010000017.1:0-10434 GCA_964373825.1 uncultured Planctomycetales bacterium | reverse complement strand
GCTCCGTCGCAGCACGAGATCGACTTCCGCTACACCGACGCGCTGACGATGGCCGACAACGTGATGACGTACCGGCTCGTCGTCAAGGAGATCGCGTTCAAGCACGGCGTGTACGCGAGCTTCATGCCAAAACCTCTGGCGGATCGCAACGGCTCCGGGATGCACATGAACGTCTCGCTCTTCCGTGGGGAGCGCAACGCGTTCTTCGACGCGAAGGACCGCCTGCACCTCTCCGCCACGGCGAAACACTTCCTGGCCGGGCTGCTGCGGCACGCGCCGGAGCTCACGATCGTGTGGAACCAGTGGGTCAACTCGTACAAGCGGCTCGTGCCCGGCTACGAGGCGCCGGTCTACGTCACGTGGGCGCAGCACAACCGGTCGGATCTCGTGCGCATCCCGATGTACAAGCCGGGCAAGGAGACGTCCGCCCGGATCGAGCTGCGCTCGCCGGATCCGGCGTGCAACCCGTACCTGGCGTTCAGCGTGCTCCTCGCGGCGGGCATGGAGGGCGTTCGCAAACGCTACCCCCTGCCCGCGGCCACCGAGGAGAACGTGTTCGAGCTGGGCGACGCCGAGCGCACGCGCCGCGGCATCGCGCAGCTGCCGGGCAGCTTGGGGGAAGCGATTACGTTGGCGGAGGGCAGCGGTCTCTTACGCCGGGCCCTGGGCGATCACGTCTATGACTCGTTTCTCAAGAACAAGAAGATTGAGTACGACCGCTTTCGCCGGGCGTTGACCGACTTTGAGCTGAAGACGTACCTGCCGCTCCTCTAGCGCGTCCGATCATCTCCATCACGGCGTCGGCGGCGCGCGCCACGGCCCCCGAGGGTCCTAGCCGATCCCGCACCATCCGAAACCCCTTGCGCATGGCCGCCCGCTGCTCGTCGTCCCGCAGCAGCTCCACCAGCCGGTTCGCGACGCGCGCCGGCTGCGCTCGGTGCTGGACGAATTCCGGCACAATGGGCTGTTGCGCGACGACGTTGACGAGCGCGATGCGCGGAATGCGCAGGACGGCGCGCGCGGCCACGTACGTCGGCCACGACGTTCGATAGACGACGACCATCGGCACTCCGCAGAGCGCCGCCTCCAGCGTGGCGGTGCCGGAGGTCACCACCGCCGCGTCCATGAGCTGCAGCGTGTCGGCCGCCGGCCCTTCGGCGACATGTGCGGGGAGCGAGCGGCGAGCTAGGGCGCGCTCCAACGTCTCGCGTGGGATCGAGGGGGCTCGGGGGATCACAAACTCCACACCGGGCATGTGCCAGGCGACCGCCGCCGCGGTCTGCAGCAAGAGCGGCAAATGGCGCCGCACCTCGGAGGCCCGCGAGCCCGGCAGCAGCCCGAGCGTCATCCGCCACGCGTTGAGACCGCATCGGGCGCGAGCCTCTTCGATGGAGCAGGCTGGGCGAGCGGTGTCGACCAGCGGGTGTCCAACCCAGGTGACCGGCACCCCGGCACGTTCGTAGAGCGGCACCTCGAATGGGAAGAGCACGATCATCCGGTCCACGTAGCGGCGGACGAGCCGCAAGCGGAACCGCCCCCACGCCCAGAGCTGCGGCGAGATGTAGTAGCCGATCGGCAGCCCGTAGCGCTTGACGAGGGGGGCGATCACCGGGAGGTTGAAGTCGCCGAAGTCGACGAGCAACACGAGATCCGGCCGCTGACGGCGCAAGCGTTCGTCCAACCGGCGGACCGCTCGTCGCAGCCGCGCGAGGTGTCGGATCGCGTCGAACGGGCCGATGGCCGCCGCGGCCGTGAGGTCCTCCAGGAGCTCAAGCCCCGCGCGCTGGAGGGCCGGCCCGCCGAGACCGAAACCAGAGAGCCCTGGCAGGCGGGCGCGCAGCGCTTCGAGGAGGCGCGCCGCGTGCGCGTCGCCCGACGGGTCACCGGCGACGACGCAGAGGGATGGCATGGGGCGCTGGGCAGCGACGCATGGCGCGCTCGATACGTAGCGCCAACCTCAGCGCCTCGAGCCCGTCTTCGCCAGAGACGGCGGGCGGGCGTCGTCTCGTGACCGCATGAACGAACGCGGCGAGTTCTTCTTGCAGCGGCGGGCGCCGGTTGACCGGTAGCTCCACGCGGCGGATGGTTCGTCCCGTGAGGCGCGCGAGCTCCACCGTCTGAGCCTTCGAATCCACGGACAAGTAGCAGTCCTCCTGGAAGACGCGGAAACGGCGGATCGATTCGTCGCTGATCCGGCTGGCGGTCAGGTTGGCCACGCAGCCGGAGGCAAACACAAGGCGCGCATTGGCGATGTCCTCGCCAGGGGAGAGCACCGACACCCCCACCGCCTCCACGCGGGATGGCTGCGACCCCACGAGGTTGAGCAGCAAATCGAGATCATGGATCATCACGTCGAGGATCACGCTGACGTCGGTGCCACGGAAGGGGTACGGGGAGAGCCGGTGGACTTCGATGAACCGCGGATGCCGCAGGTGGCGGAGCGCTTCCCGGATGGCTGCGTTAAATCGTTCAATATGACCAACTTGCAGCACGCACCGGTGCTGGCGCGCGGCGCGGATGAGCGCCTGCGCTTCGGAGCGGGCGGTGGCAATCGGCTTTTCCACCAGCAGGTGGATGCCCGCCTGCAGCAACGGCAGTCCCACGGCCGCATGGACGCTGGTGGGGACAGCCAGGCTGGCGGCGTCCGCCAAGCCGATCACCTGACGGGCATCGGTTACGGCTCGGCACCGCAGGGTCTTCGCGATGGCGGCGGCGCGTGCCGGAGCACGGTCGCAGACCACCGCCAGCCGCACCCCGGGCAGTTTTGCGTACGTTTCGGCGTGCCGAGCCCCCAGATGGCCGACGCCGATCACAGCGACCCGCAGCGGATTCATCGTGGGCTGAGTCTATCAGAAGGCCTTGTCGGCCGTCAACTTATGTGGTACTATGGCCCACTTATGTCAACGTATTTTCGGCTCCTGAAGTACCTCAGGCCGCACCTGGGGGTCTTCTGGTTGGCGATTAGCTGCATGGCCATCTCCAGCCTCCTGGAAGGCCTGCAGCTTGGCGCCTTGATCCCGCTGGCGGACCGGATTGTCACCAACCAATCGATCCCGACGCCGACATGGGTTCCGGGATGGCTGGCGGCTCTGCTGACGTGGCTCAATGGCATCCCCCCCCTCACCTTGTTGGCCGGGTTTGCCATCGCGATCCCCTTCCTGTTTTTCTTCAAGGGGCTGTTCGAGTTCCTCCAGACGTTCTACATGGACGACACGGCCAACCGGATCAGCCGCGACCTGCGCCAGGAGCTGTTCGACCACCTCATGGGCCTCTCGCTGGACCAGCACCAGCAGCAGCCGACCGGGGCCACGATGTCGCGGATCAACTACGACACCGGTGTCATCCAAAACTCGATCACCGAAGGCATCTACGATCTCATCTACCAGAGTTTCAAGGTCGCGGTGTGCCTCGGCATCGCGCTGGCCATCCACTGGCGCTTTGCCCTCACGATCTTCATCGTGGTGCCGCTGCTCGCCTGGCCGATGGTCCACATCGGCAAGCTCCTCAAGAAGATCTCCCAGCAGACCCAGGTGGCGATGGGCCAGCTGACCTCGACCATGCTCGAGTCGCTCTCCGGCATCCGGGTCATCCAGTCGTTCCAGGGCGAAGCGGCCGCGCGGCGAAAGTTCGGAGGACAGAACGAGTGGTTCTACCGCCTGCGCCGCAAGCAGACGAAGCGCCTGAACTTCCTCTCGCCGGTCACCGAGACGATCGGGGCCTTGGGCGGGGCGTTGGTGTTCTGGTACGGGGGGTGCGCCGTCTTACAGGGAGAGCTCACACTCGGCCTGTTCCTCGTGTTCCTGGGGGCGATGCTCTCGCTCGTGCGGCCGTTCAAACGCTTAGCACGGCTCCACAGCATCAACCAACAGGCGGTGGCCGCGGCCGAGCGCATCTTCGAAGTGCTCGACGCGCAGTCGTCGGTCGCCGAGTCGCCGCAGGCCAGAGCGCTCCCGCCGTTTCACCGGGAGCTCACGTTCGACCGCGTGTCGTTTCAGTACGTCAACCAGCCCGTGCTGCGCGGCGTGTCGCTGACGGTGCGCCACGGCGAGATCCTGGCGATCGTCGGCCCGAGCGGGGCGGGCAAGTCCACGCTGGTCAGCCTCGTGCCGCGGTTCTTCGACCCCCAGCACGGCCGCGTCCTCCTCGACGGCATTGACGTGCGGCACGTGACGCTCGCCTCGCTGCGGCGCCAGGTGGGATTGGTGACGCAGGAGACCGTGCTGTTCAACGACAGCGTGCGTGCGAACATCGCCCTTGGGGTTCCGGAGGCGACGCTGGAGCAAGTCATCGAGGCGGCCAAGGCGGCCAACGCCCACCGGTTCATCTCGCGGCTGCCGCAAGGCTACGACACCACGATCGGCGATCGGGGCGAGCGGCTGTCTGGCGGCGAGCGCCAGCGCCTGGCCATCGCCCGCGCGTTCCTCAAGAACCCGCCGCTGTTGATCCTCGACGAGGCGACCAACCAGCTCGACGCCGAGTCCGAACGGTTGATCACCGACGCCGTGGAGCGCATCATGCAGGGCCGGACGGTCCTGCTGATCGCCCACCGGCTCTCCACGGTCCGGCTCGCCCACCGGATCGTGCTGCTTCAGGAAGGGCGCGTAGTGGAGTCCGGCAGTCACGACGAGCTCCTGCACAAGAGCCCCCTCTACCGGAGGTTCTGTGAGCTGCAGCTCATTGACGCGGGAGTCGCGGCAACCTCGTCGTCGTAGGCGCAAAGGAGCCAAGCGGGTCATGGGGGAAGAGGCATTGGTCCGGCAGTTGTTCGACGCAGGGGTCCATTTCGGGCACGAGACGAAGCGGTGGAATCCGAAGATGCGCTCGTACATCTTCGGGGCCCGCTCGCGCATCCACATCATCGACCTCGAGCAGACGGAGCGCCGCCTGGCGGCGGCCGGCGAGTTCCTCGAAACGCTGGCGGCCAAGGGCGAGCGGATCCTGTTCGTGGGCACCAAGAAGCAGGCCCGCGCGATCCTCAAGGCCGAAGCCCAGCGGGCCGGCATGCCCTACGTGGTCACCCGCTGGTTGGGGGGCACCCTGACGAACTTCCAGACGGTGAAGCAGAGCCTCGAGCGGTTGAAGACGCTTCGCCAGCAGCAGGCGGACGGGGTGTTCGACCGGCTGCCCAAGAAGGAAGCGAAGCGCCGGATGATCCAGCTGGAGCGCCTGGAGGAGAATTGCGCCGGCCTCGTCGACATGGACCGGCTCCCCGGCTGCCTCTTCATCATCGACACGAAGCGGGAGCACAACGCCGTGCACGAGGCCAACCGGCTCGGCCTTCCCATCGTCGCGCTCTGCGACACCAACGCGAACCCGGAGCTCATCACGTACCCCATTCCGGGCAACGACGACGCCCTGCGGTCGGTGAGGCTGTACGTCTCGCTGTGCGTCAACCGGATCGTGGCGGGATGGAACCGGTTTGCGCCGATCCAGCCGATGCCGGCGGCGAACGGGCAGTCCGCCGACGCGGGAGCGGCACAGGACACCAATGAACGTCAACCTTGACGCCATCAAGGCGCTGCGGGACAAGACGAGCGCCTCGCTCAACGACGTCCGGCAGGCCTTGGCCTCCGCCGGCGGAGATGAAGCGAAAGCGCTCGAGTTTCTGCGCCAGCGCGGGGCGGACATCGCCCAGAAGCGGTCGGCGCGCGCCACCGGCCAAGGCCGGGTCGAAGCCTACGTCCATCACGACGGCAAGCTGGGAGCACTCGTCGAAGTGCAGTGCGAGACGGACTTCGTCGCCCGGACGGCGGATTTCGTGCAGTTCTGCCGCGACGTCGCGATGCATGTGGCGGCGATGGCCCCCCGGTATGTCCGCCGGGACGAGGTCCCCTCGGGGGCCGTCGGCGCGGACGGGGCCGTCCTGCTGGAGCAGCCGTACGTGAAAGATCCGGCGACCACGGTGGCGGACCTGGCCAACACGCTCGTCGCGAAAACCGGAGAGCACGTCGTGATCAAGCGGTTCACCCGTTTCGGCGTCGGCGACACCGCGTAGGCGGCCTGTGGGTGCCACGACGACCGCCCTCCCCATGAAAACCCGACGCGGCACGGCCCGCGCGGCCGCCGCCACGCCCAAGTACCATCGCATCGTCCTGAAGCTCAGCGGCGAAGCGCTCCAAGGGACCCTGGGGTTCGGCATTGATCCGAAGGTCCTCGATGACCTCGCCCGACAGATCAAAGAGCTGCGGGACCTGGGGGTCCAGGTGACCGTGGTCGTCGGGGGCGGCAACATCTTCCGGGGGATCACGACGTCGTCGGCCACCGGGGTGGAGCGCGCGACCGCCGACTACATGGGCATGCTCGCGACGGCCATCAACGGGTTGGCGCTGCAAGACGCGCTCGAGCGAATTGGCGTGGCGACGCGGGTGCAGACGGCGATCGAAATCGCCAAGGTCGCCGAGCCGTACATCCGGCGCCGCGCGATCCGCCACTTGGAGAAGGGCCGAGTGGTCGTCTTCGTGGGCGGGATCGGCAGCCCCTTCTTCACGACGGACACGACGGCCGCCCTGCGCGCTATGGAAATCGGGGCCGAGGTGGTGCTGAAGGCGACGAACGTCGACGGCATCTACTCGGACGACCCGGCCGCGAACCGCAAGGCGAAGAAGTACGATCGGATCAGCTTCTTCGACGTGCTGCGCAAGCAGCTCAAGGTGATGGACGCGACAGCGGTGAGCCTGTGCATGGACGGCCGAATGCCTATCATCGTGTTCAACCTCCATCGCAGCGGGAATATTAAGCGGGCGGTGTGCGGAGAGCCCGTGGGGACCATGGTGACGCATCGGACGTAGGATGGCGCGAGGATGACTCTGCAGACGCTCTACAAGGATGCGGAAGACAAGATGAAGCGGTCGCTCGCGGGCTTGACGCATGAGCTGGCGGAGCTGCGCGGAGGACGAGCGACCCCGGCCCTCGTGGACCGGGTGACCGTGGACTACTACGGGGCCCCCACGCCGCTCAAGCAGCTGGCGGCGATCACCGCGCCCGAGCCTCGGCTGCTCGTGATTCAGCCGTGGGATGGCGCCCTCGTCACCGAGATCGAGAAGGCGATCCAGAAGGCCGGGTTGGGGATCACCCCGGCGATCGACGGCAAGCTCGTCCGTCTGCCGATCCCCCCGCTCTCTGGGGAGCGGCGGGCGGAGCTGGTCAAGGTGGTGCACAAGATGGCGGAGGAAACGCGCATCCACGTGCGCAACGTCCGCCGGGACACCAACGATACCGTCAAGAAGCTGAAAGCGGAGAAGCAGCTCTCCGAAGACGACGCCTTCCAGGCGCAAGACCATGTCCAGAAGCTCACCGACCGGTACATCCAGCAGATCGACCAGATGGTGAGCGCTAAAGAGCGCGAGCTCCAGTCGGCGTAAGCCGCTGGCGGCTCGTGCGTGGGTTGCTAGGGCCCGCCAGCCGTTGCGGCGGGCCTGTTTGCTATAATGGCCTCAAGCCATTTCGTTCTTTCACAATGTGGGCCGCTAGCTCATCTGGTAGAGCACCGGCCTTTTAAGCCGGGTGTGCTGGGTTCGAGCCCCAGGCGGCCCACCAACTACCATGCGGAATGCGGAGTTGGGAATGCGGAATGGGGAACGACACCGTCTCCATTCCGAATTCCGCATTCCCAATTCCCCATTCCGGATGTCGCAGGGATTTGAGTTCTTCGAACATACGGCGGATGTCGGGTTGCGCGTGTGGGGTCATACGCGTGAGGAGCTGCTGACCTGCGCCGCCCAGGGTCTCGTTGCCCTCATCGCCGAGGAGAGCGTCTTCGCGGAGCGCGAGACGCGCCGCGTGGCGTTGCGCGCGGCCTCCGTCGAGGCGCTGCTGCGCGCGTGGCTCACCCAGCTCCTCGCGTGGTTCGACGCCGACGGGTTCCTGCCCGCGGCGTACGCGCTGCGGTCGCCGGACGAGACGACGCTCGAGGGCGAGGTGCGCGGCGAACGGTTTGATCCCGCGCGGCACGCCGCCGGGGTGGAAGCCAAAGGGGTCACGCGCCTCCAGTTTCACGTCGAGCAGCGGGACGGGATGTGGCATGCGCAGCTCATCGTCGACGTCTAGGCCGCCGGCGTCGGCCGGCTGGCACGGGCGGCTGGAGCGCCTCGACGACTACCGCTGGCGCATCCCGCGCTCGTACGATCCCGGCATGCGGGTGCCCGGCCTCATCTTCGCCGACGAGAAGCTGCTGGGTGCCATCACGAACGACCAGTCGCTGCAGCAGGTCGCCAACGTCGCGCACCTGCCCGGCATCGTCGGGGCGTCGCTCGCCATGCCGGACATCCACTGGGGCTACGGCTTTCCCATCGGCGGTGTCGCGGCGACGGATCCCAAGGCCGGCGGCGTCATCTCGCCTGGCGGTGTCGGTTTCGATATCAATTGCCTTGCTGGTGATACGCGGGTGGTCCATCGGTTTGGATATCACCGACCCATTGCAACGATTGTGGAGACAACGTGTCAGGATGCTGTGCGGTGTCGGACACTCGACACCTACCTCCTTGAATCGGCGCAGGTCCGTGCTGGCATGCGCATGAGGGCGACCAAGCCGGTCCTGGAGGTCACGACCACAACCGGGCGAACGATTTCAGCTACAGAGGACCATCCCTTTCTGACCTCCGCTGGTATGCGTCCAACCGGCGAGTTAACCGTGGGCGCGCTCGTTGCCGTCGATCCATTCACAGGAGTTCCCCATGAGTATCCAGGAGACCGTCCGCTCATTACCGAGGAAGATGTCGTTCGCTACCTTCGTCGTCGAGGACATCTCGGGGGAAACGCCATTCCCCAGACGGTTGGGTATCTCCGAGCGCGTGGTCTGTTGCCACTGTGTGCGAACTCGCCTGCGCTGCCTGTGCTGATCAAGATCTTGGGGTTCGTCTTCGGCGATGGGACACTGTACTTCACTGGTCGGACCGGAAAAGGGGTCACCGCGTTCTTTGGAAAGCCGGAGGACCTTCGGGACATTGCTCAAGACCTGAGCCCGTGGTTCACGGTATCAAGGGCGTACCGTCGTACGAGGCGCCACGAGATCGAGACCGACTATGGCACCAGCCGATTCTCGGCGGTGCAGTATGAGCGCCGGGTCCGCTCAACGGCGCTCGGCGTGATGCTGGCGCTGCTGGGTTGTCCCGTTGGGAACAAGGCGCGGCAAAACTATGAGGTTCCAGGGTGGCTGTTGGAGGCGCCTCGCTGGCAGCAGCGACTGTTTCTCGCAGCGTACTTTGGCGCGGAGCTGCCGATGCCTCGCCCGTTCCGTGCCCGAAACCGCAACTTCCCCTGTCCGCTGCTCACGTTGCAAAAGCACGAGCGCTACGCGGCAAGCGGACAGACATTCCTCGAGCAAGTCGCCGAGATGGTCAAGGCATTTGGCGTGAAGACGCGCGGCATCAACATCTATCGAGAACGAACCAGGAGGAAATGCGGACGCTCAATCCGCTTCCGACTGATCTTCTCATCGCGTCCAGAACATCTCCTCGCCCTCTATAGCCACATCGGTTTTGAGTACCATCGTAAGCGGCGAGCCGAAGCGGCTGTTGTGGCGGCCTATCAGCAGTATAAACAGCGTCAGTGGAGCTCGAGGCAGGGACTCCTTGAGCGGATCCTGACCCTGCGGCGTGCGACCGGGCTTGGAGCCAAGAGCATTCTGCGCCAACTCGAATCTGAGGCCGGGCGTGTCAATCTCCGTTTCGTGGAGCGAACCATTTATGGAAGGCCCGAGCGTCCCGTGCGGATGGGTGCGGCCTCAGCGACCTACCCCGCGTACCGTCGGTGGGCGACACGAGGACTCGGCAAGACGGGTTTAGTCTGGGAAGCCATTGCCTCAATCCGTCCGCGAACAGATGTGCGTCAAGTATGTGACATTACGGTGGACCATCCGGACCACAACTTTGTCGCAAACGGGTTTATTGTGCACAACTGTGGAGTGCGGTTGATGAAGACCGAGCTCACCGTCGAGCAGGTGCGGCCGAAGCTCAAGACGCTGGTCGCCACACTGTTCAACACGATCCCGTGCGGCGTCGGGATGCGCGGCGACATCCGGTTCAGCCGGCAGGACGCCCCCGCCGTGATGAGCCAGGGAGCGGCGTGGGCGGTCAAGCGCGCGGACGGCGCGGCCGACGACCTCGACCATACGGAATCGCAGGGGCGGCTGGAGGGCGCCGACCCGTCCGCGGTGTCCGACCGGGCCGTCGAGCGGGGCCATAGCCAGCTCGGCACGCTCGGGTCCGGCAATCATTTCTTGGAAGTGCAGGTCGTCGAGACGATCTTTGACGAACCGGTCGCGAACGTCCTGGGCCTGACCATCGGCCAGGTGGTCGTCATGATGCACTCCGGCTCGCGCGGCTTCGGCTACCAGGTGTGCGACGACTATTTGGACGTCATGAGCCGGGCGATGCAGACCTACGGGATTACTGTGCCGGACCGGCAGCTCGCCTGCGCGCCCGTCGAGTCCGACGA
>CAYJWO010000016.1:0-10651 GCA_964373825.1 uncultured Planctomycetales bacterium | reverse complement strand
TTGCCGGTCAGCATGATGACCGGCAGGTGGCGTAGGAGCAAATCGGTCTTGATCTGCTCGCACACCTCCGGCCCGGTGAGCTCCGGCATCATGTAGTCGAGCAGGACCAAGTCGGGCGATTGGCGGCGGACCAGTTCCAGCGCCTGCGCGCCGTCCGGCGCCTCGAGAACCTGGAAGCCGGCCGAGACCAGGATGGTCCGGAGGATCTCCCGGAGGTCCGGGTCGTCATCGGCGACCAGGATGGTGGCGGTCGGTGCGGCGTCCCGCGCGCGCGGGGTCATGCGCTACCCGACGGCAGGCGGATCAAGAAGGTCGTGCCCTTGCCGTACTCGGACGACACGGTGATGTACCCCCCGTGCGCTTCGACGATGCGCTTGACGAGGGCCAGCCCCAGCCCGGTGCCACGGATCTGCTGGTTGACGGGGTCATTCGCCCGGTAGAACTCCTGGAACAGCTTCGGGAGCTCCTCCTCCTTCATCCCGCGCCCGGTGTCGCTGACCGTCGCGAGGATCATCTCGCCGTCCTGCCGGAAGCCGACCCGCACCGACCCGTCCTCCGGCGTGTACTTGATCGCGTTGGAGAGGAGGTTGATGAACACGCGCGTGAGGTGTTGGCTGTCGCCGACGAGCGCCTCTACGCCATCCCGATCCACCTGATAGTGCAGCCGCTTCGCGTCCAGCTGGGGCCGCACGCTCTCCGTGACGGTCGCCATGAACTGCTCTAGGGCGATCGGCTGGCGCTCCATCGCCGTCCGGCCCGATTCGATACGGGCGATGTCGAGGAGGTTGTTGATGAGCTGTGTGAGCAAGTCCGCGTGCTTCTCGATCTTGGCCAGCCGCTCGGCCTGCTCCTCCTTGAGCTTGCCGAATTGGCCCGTCCCCAGCAGCGAGGCGTATCCCTTGATCGCCGCGAGCGGTGTCCGCAGCTCGTGCGAAACGGCGGAGACGAAGTCGCTCTTGGCCTTATTCAGGCGGACCAGCTCCACGTTGGCCACCTCGAGCTGCCGGGTGCGCTCGTGGACCTTGCGCTCCAGGTCCTGTCGAGCCGTCCACGCCTCCTCGTACAGCGCGGAGTTCTCAATGGCGCTGGTGAGCTGCTTGGCGAGGATTGCCGCCAGCTCCTCATCGGCGCGATGCGCGAGGCCCGACCGGCCGAGGATGAGGCACCCCGATGGCCCGCTCTGGGGCACGAGGCCGACGGCGACCGCCATCCCCACGCCCAGCAGCTCCTGGAGCCTGCGCTGCAGGGGCTCTGCGGCCAGGCTCGCATCGAGGAGGCGCGGGGTTGGAGCGGCGAGCAGTTGTGTCAGCAGTGGGGTGGAGGTCAGATGGGCCGCGATCGCCTGCGTCTCCGCCTCGCCAATACCGACCGCCGAGCGCCACAGGATCGTGCCGTCCGGTTGGGGCATGCCGAGGAGGCCCTTGACGAAGCCCAGGCTGGAGACGATGGCGGTGTCGAGCTTGGCGAAGATTTCCTCGGGCCGCGGGCTGACCTGCAGCTCACGGCCGAGCTGGTGGAGCGACATCAGGGACGTGAGCCGGCGGTCCAGCTCCTCCTGGGCCCGGTGGAGTTCGAGGTCGGTGCGGATGATGAGCTTGGCCTGCCGGTCCAGTTGCTCGAACGACGACTGGAGCCGCTCCAGCTCCGCGAGCGCTTGGCGATCGCGGTGAATTTTAACCACCAGGGCCGCCAGCACGCCGATGACGATGGCCAGGCTCAGCAGCTTGAGCGGCCAGTCGGCGATCACCGCCAGCAGGATAGCGTACGAGGCGCCAATCGCGAAGAACAACCCAAGGCGTTTCATCCCACCACCTGCCGGCGGCCGCCTTCGGCGGCCCCGCATGCTACGTCAATGGCCCCGCTCATGCGGCCACGGCGCCTCACACGAAGGCGAGCCGCACTGGCGCCGTGACCGGTAGGTGGGATCATGCCATGTGCCGTCAGCTGCCCAGCGCGACGACGACGATCGAGCCC
The DNA here is from genome assembly GCA_964373825.1 of uncultured Planctomycetales bacterium. GTDB lineage: Bacteria > Omnitrophota > Gorgyraeia > Aquiviventales > Aquiviventaceae > CAYJWO01. The sequence continues at coordinate 8,677 of CAYJWO010000016.1, read as the reverse complement.
GTCTGCACGGTGCTCGCCCCCTCCATGCCGTCGCGGTCTCCGGAAGTCTGCTCGCCGTACGTGTAGCAGCCGATCAACGGCACGGCGGGACCCACCGCGTGGCGAATCGTCGCCAGCACGGTGGCCGAGAGCTGGGGCCCAAGCAGCACGCGCCGGGAGGCCGCTTCGAAAACAAGGGCCGCTGCCACGTGGTTCAGCGGTCGGACGGCGTCTTCCGCCGCGCGCTGCGCCGCCTCCAGGGCGAGTTGGCGGTTGCTGATCATCAGCTGCAGCCACGCGTGCTCCGGCACCTCTCCGCTGAGTGCCAAGCCGCCGTCGTCGGAGCCCACGACCATCCGCAGCATCCACCGGTCCGCGGTCCGTCCCTGAATCCCCAGCGGATACGCGAACTGCTCCCGCCGAAGGCCGCCCGGGCCGGGCGCGGACGGAGGCTTGACGCCGAAGTACTCCTGGTAGATCGAGGCCGCCGGTTGACGATCCAGCTCCAGCAGGACGTTCGCCCGGGCGCGCGTGACGCGCCGGGGCTTGCCGATGGGCGCAAAGCCGTGCGCCTGGCCCACGCCGATCCGGCCCGGCCCGGCCAGCAACAATCCGACGACGCCGCGGCTCATGAGGCGGTCATTCGCGTATTGAAACGTTTGGGTGAACCGCAGGTCGTCTCCCGCCAGGCCGCCGACCACCAAGGCGCTCGTGCCCAGCACTTCCTGGATGCCCCGCACCGTCGCCTCATGGCCCGTGGCGAGTCCGTCGCCAAATAGCAGGAATCCAAGGCGAGGCGTCGTCTGGATAGCGCGCGCCGCCGCGTAGGCGGCCTGCTGGCCGGCTTCCCGCGGCTTAGCGGCCGCGTCCTCGCCCATCCCGATGCCCCACTCCAACCCATCGGATCCTAGCAGCATCACGACGCAGCTGTGACGGGCGGACGTCGCTCCCACGATTTCCCCCGCCGTGCTGCAGCCGATCAGCGGGGTCTGGCCGAGGACCGACCGGATTCCGCGCAGCAACCCGGCCTGATCGAACCAGGACGAGGCCAGCACCAACGCGCACCGCGTTCGTGCCGGGGCAGCACCCCGCAGCGCACGCGCCGCGGCATCGGCGCCTGCGAGGATCGCGTCGGACTTCACGCTGTGGCCGATGGTCGCATGCAGGATCGCGGACATCACCGTTACTGAGTATATCTGATGCCAACGCGAGCCACCAGAGAGGGTTATCAATACGAAAGGCGTTCACTGGTTCATTGGTTCATCTGTTCACTGGTTGGCGAAGCACAAGCGAACTAGTGAACCAATGAACAGGTGAACTAGCGAACAGGGTTACGGGTGGGTCAGGGGCGTCGCGATCGCTTCTCCACGGTGGCGGCGTTTGAAGCGGTACAGCGATTCGTCAGCGGCCTGGATGACGGCCTGCGCGGAGGTGCGCGGCCCGGCCAAGTGGCTGATCCCGACGCTCAGCCCCACCGGATCGAGACGGCCCTCGACGGCGCGGGGAAGCGGAATGCGGACTTGCCGCAGCTTCTCCGCGACGGCATCGGCCTGCTCCGCGCTCGTTTCCGGGAGGGCCACGATGAACTCGTCCCCGCCGAAGCGGGCGAGGAGATCGGTTTGGCGGAGCATGGCCTTCAGCTCGTCCGCGACGCGCTTGAGGATGAGATCGCCCGCCTGGTGGCCCAAGCGATCATTGACCTGCTTGAAGCCGTTCACGTCAACGAGCAGGCACGAGAGCGGCCGCCGATAGCGCACCGATCGCTCGAACTCCCGCTCCCATCGCTCGAGGAAGAAGCGACGGTTGTGCAGCCCGGTCAAGTCGTCGGTCGTCGCGAGCTGGCGCAGCCGCTGGAGGGTGCGCCGCAGGGCGGCGGTCCGACGGACGACGATCCGCTGCAGGATCCAGGTGCGCGCCGCCAGCACCCACACGATCAGTGTCACCGCCAAGCCAGCCAGCACCGCCAGCCCGGTGGCCATCACGTGGAACCACGACAGCGTGGTGGCGATCCTCGTGGTGCCCGGCTGCATCTGAAGCTGCCAGCGGGCCGCGTCAATCTCGACGAATTGCTCGGCGACAATCGGCCGTGGTGCTCCGTCGAGAGGCCGCCAGCCGCCGGAGCGGTAGAGGAGGGTGTCGCCGTCCAGCAGCTGCACCGGGTAGGGTTGATCCAGGCTCGACGCGGCGAAATCAGCCAGCAACGGTTGGAGATCGAATACTCCGATGACGGCGCTGCGCCCATGCCGCTCCGCGCGCAGCGGCTCCAGCATGAGCAGCAACGGCCGCCGGTAGTCGGGCGGTGTAGAGGTCAGCGTCGATGGGACCCGCCAAACGCCGCGCAATTGACTGCGCTGAACAATGGCGCGATCCAGTTGCGCGCGGGCCATCCGGGACAGGCCGGCCGGCACCGACCACCACACCGGCGGCTCACCGGCGCGAATGAGACCGGCGCCCAGCAGGTGTCGAGTGTGCGCGACGGCGCTCTCGCCCATCGCGCGCAGCTGCGGGGTGGTGAGGTCCGTCTGGCGGTTCAGGGTGTCGCGGATGAAGGTGAGCGTCCCGCGTCGGCTGCGCAGCGACCGGACGAGCTGCTGGGCGGATTGCCGGAGGACCGCACCTGTGTCCGCCTGGAGCGCTTGTTGGCCGCGCCAGCGGAGCACGCTCATCAGGCCGGCGAGGGTCAGGCTGGTGACGAGGGTGGCGATGACGGCACCATGCAGGCGCCGGTAGCGCGGGCGGGTAAAACGATATCGCAGGTCGTGCAGCCAGGCCCCGACCATCACTGGGCATTGTAGCCCCGGCGGTCAGCGGCGACAAGGCGTGATCAGAAGCCGGGAACGGAGGTGCAGCCGGTGGGGGGCTTGTGCGTTTTCACCTTGGCGAAGAGCGCTTCGGCTTCCTTCAGCGCCCTCCCCTCGGCTTCGTCTTTCGTCGCGCCCTCGGCCTTGACGACCCAAGCACCCGGATCGGTGTTGTCGATGGTCGTGCGGTAGGTTGTACCCAGCCGGTAGGTGGTAATGTGCACCGTCCAGCCCGCGAGCGTGGCCTTCCGTTCAGAATACTCCGTCGGTTTCGGCATGGGTGCAGGTTACGGCTTCTGGACCGGAGCGGCCACCAGGTTGCCCCATTCGGTCCAGCTGCCGTCGTAGTTTCTGACGTTCGCGTAACCCAGGAGGTACTTCAGCACGAACCACGTGTGGCTGGAGCGCTCGCCGATGCGGCAGTAGGCGATGACCGGTTTCGTGCCATCGATACCGGCTGCCCCATAGAGCGCCTTGAGCTCCTCCGGGCTTTTGAAGGTGCCATCGTCGTTGCAGGCTTTCGCCCAGGGGATGTTCTTCGCCCCGGGGACGTGGCCGCCCCGCTGGCACGTTTCGGGCAGGCCCGGCGGGGCGAGCAGCTCGCCGGTGAACTCCTGGGGAGAACGGACGTCCACGAGCTGTGCGGTGCGCTCCGCGGAGGCCTTCATCACCTCCGGGAGGAACGCCCGGATGGCGTAGTTCGGCTCCTGGGCGGCGTAGGTGGTCGCCGTGACCTTGGGCGCGTCGGTGCTCAGCTCGCGGCCCTCGGCGATCCACTTCTTGCGGCCGCCGTCCATAAGCCGCACGTCCTGATGGCCGTAGATCTTGAGCTGCCAGAGCGCCCACGCCGCGAACCAGTTGTTGTTGTCGCCGTACAGGACGACGGGGGTCTTCGGGCCGATGCCGGCGGCTCCGAGCAGCCGCTCGAACGCGGCCTTCGGGATGATGTCTCGCTGGACCGTGTCGCACAGCTGCGTGTCCCACGCCCAGCCCACCGCGCCGGGCACGTGGCCTTCGTGATAGGCCTTGGTGTCCACGTCCACCTCGACGAGGCGGACCGTGGCGTCGTTCAGATGCTGGGCAACCCAGTCGGTGGACACGAGCACGGACGCCGTGGAGGTCGCCGCCGATGTCGTCGCTGGAGACATGAACCCCTCCTTCGGTGGGTGGTGATGGGCTGCAGACGGGACGTCAAGCAAGAGTCTGTATTATAGGAAGGCCGCCGAACAGGTGTCAAGCGTCACCCCACCACCTGACAAGGGATTGCCATAGGCAATCCCGCCCCGTTTGGGGCCAGCCTACGGCTGATTGGCAGGTGGTGGGGTCAGAGGCTCACGGCCTCCCGCTGGAGGCGAGCCCCCGTTTCATAGGCGTGCCAGAGGGCCAGGAGCACGACAATCTCGGCCGCCAGCCCGCCGATCGCCACCAGCGCCATGCCCGCGGCGAGTGCCAGGAGGGCCAGGCGCACCGTCCATCCCGGGAGCTTTCGCATGAGGATGCACGCGATGGCGGCGAAGCCGACCGCAAACGCCGCGGAGACCAGACTCGGAAACGGCGGACCGAGTACCGCGGCCGCGGCCGCGAGGGCCAGGCATGGGGCGTACCACGTGAGCAGGCGCCGGGGTGTGATCGCCGGATGGCGGACGAGCTGGTCCATGGCGAAGACGCCGGGCAGCGTCACATCAAGGAACACGACCAGCCAATCGGCGCGCAGGAGGTGTGGTGGGACGGCTGTGCCGGCACCGGCCAGCTGGCCGGTGACGGCGTAACGCGCCGTCATCCCGAGGCCCGTGGCGATCAGCAGCCATCGCAGCCAGTTCGGCGACACGTGCCGATACGCGGTGGTGGGCAGGAGGGCGATGCCGGCGGCGAGCCCGAGGAAGAACAGCGGTGGCTCGTCAATCGGCATGGATGCGCGGCGGCAACCCGTCGACTAGGAGGGAGCTGCGCGGCGCACCCAGCTGACGCGGGCCGCGAGCGCGTACGCGCCGAACAACGCGGCCGTCGAGACGAGGTCGCCGACGAGGCTCTGGCGGAAGAACGGCAGCGCGGCCACGTAACAGTGCCAGAGGCCGGCGGCGGTGGGCGGATACAGCCCGCCCACCGCCCACACGCCGAAGTTCGTGATGACGAAGAACGCCGTTGAGCCCGCCACCGCCCCGCCGGCGATCCGGCCGACGGTCGGCTGCCGACGGACCCACCAGCCGATCGTGCCGGTGAGCGCGAACGCCGCCCAGGTGAACGCGATCGTCGCATGCCATCCGATGAGCGCATCACTGATGGCGACAATCGCCAACGGCAACAGGATGCTCCAGCGTTTGCTGAGGTAGGTCCCGCCGAAGAGTGCTAGGGCCGCCACGGGCGTCACGTTCCACGGGTGGGGGACGAGCCGTGAAGCTACCCCCAGCAGGAGAAGCCCGAAGACGAGGTGTCGAGGCTGCCACATGGCGTCAGAAGGTCACTGTGATTCCACCGAGCACGGTCAGCGGCGGCGCCGGGTTCTCGCCGGTTGAGACCGCGACCCCCGTGCTCGATTGAAACGTAGTGTACTCTTCATTGGTCACGTTCTCAATGCGGAAGTACGCGGTGAAGTGCTCGTGCTCGAGCCGCCCGCCGAGGCTCAGGACGCCGTAGTTGTCCGCCGGCAGCACGTTGTTGAAGTCATTGATCCGGAACGCATCCTGCACGAGCAGCCAGTCGAGCGTGAGGAAGGCGTGGGGGATCACCTCGTAGCTGAGCGCAGCACTCAGCTGGTGTTCCGGGGTGCCTGGAAGCGTGTTGCCCTTGAACGCTCCGCGGTGGAACTCGGCCTCGAGGAACGTATAGGTGATGGTGCCGGTGAGACCGGGGAGCGGCAGGCGGGGGCTCGCCGAGAGCTCCAGCCCGGTCCGGCTGGTGTCGAAGTTCTGGTTCTGGTCGTTGCCAGGCAAGTCGTTGAAGAGGATCTCATCGCTGATCCGCATGTGGAACCAGCTGGCCTCGGCCGTGCCGACGCGATCGTCTTGGAACCGGAGGCCGAGCGTGTAGTCGTCCGCCTGCTGCGGCTCGAGATCGATATTGCCGACAAACTGCGTGCCGGGGATAGCGGCCGCGAAGTCGTCCACGTTGGGCGATTTGAACGGGCGGGCGTAGCTCGCATACGCGGTGAGCGGCTCAGCCAGGTCGACGCTGACCGCGGCCTTGGGGCTCCACCCCTCAAAGCGCAGCGCGCCCTCGAACAGCGGGAAGCTCAGGTCCTCGTGGAACCGCGCCTTGTCGAAGCGCAGCCCGGCGGACACCGTCGCGCGGTCCCAGAGCCGCAGCGTCTCCTCGGCGAATAGGCCGTAGCTGGCCTTGTTGGATTCCGCGAACTTCGACTCGCGCAGGCCTGTGCTGGCCTTCTCATCCAGGAGATCGATCCCGCTCACGAACGTGTGGCGCAGCGCGTCCGTCTCCAGCGAGTGGCTGCCGCGCAGGCCGAACCCCTTGGTCGGGGTGATCGTGGCGAACCGGCTGCCGGTGTCCGAGTCCGTTTCGCGGACGCTGAAGAACGTATTGGCGGCCATCGACCATCCCGACGAGCCGATGAGCGACGCGTCGATAGACACTTGCGTGTGATCGTTCTGGATCAGCCCGGGGAAGGTCCCTCGCTGCCGTCGGCGCGCCTCCGTCTGGGCCTGGGTGATGCCGCCGGCGAAGCCGGTCGTGTCCTCGCTGTGCAGGAGGTTGGTCTCAAGGCGGAGCTCCGGCAGCGGCAGCCAGCCCAGGTGGCCGGTCACGGTGGTCGTGCGCGACATGGTGCTCTCGCGATACCCGCTCAGGCTGCTGCGGTGGAAACTCGTGCCGTAGGTCAGCGGTCCCGCCTGCCCGCGCGCCGCCGTGAAGTAGCGCTCCTGCCCGAAGCTGCCGACCTCCGCTCCGTGCGTCGTCGTCAGGAACCGCTCGCCGCCCTTCTTCGTCACGATGTTGATGAGGCCGGCGAGCGCTCCTTCGCCGTAGATGAGGCTGCCGCCGCCCCGAAGGATTTCGATGCGCTCGATCTGTTCCAGCGGGAGGCCCTGCCAGTGGACCTCGTCGCCGGTGACGCGGTTCTGCCGCACCCCGTCCACCAGCACCAGCGCATTGGTGCGCGAGCTGTTGACGACGCCGCGCAGGTTCACCGTGCTGTCCGCCCCGAGGCCGAACCCATGGGTGTCGGAAACCTGGACCCCGGCGACGCGGCTGAGGAGTGCTGGCACCGAGGCGGCTCCGGAGCGCGCGATCTCCTCGGCGGTGATCACGGTCGCCGAGCCGGGAAATTCGCCGGCGGCGAAGGGAAGCTCCGGCATGCGGCTGGCGGAGACGAGGATTTCCTCAAGCTGGACGACGTCCTCAGGGACAGGTGGGAGAGTGGACGATGCGGCGAGTATTGGCGACACGGACGACCACCAGACCACGACCATTCCAACCGACCGGACGAACCCGCGACGTGCCATGTGCCCCTCCTTGCCCTGAGCCTCGCAGGGCGCCACGAACCGTTGCACGCGCGGCCTCGCGCGTTGGCCTATCCGTCGGCGTCGGGGAGGGGGAGCGGGAGGGGACAACAGAACGCCCTGACGCAGACACGTCAGGGCAGAAGTCCCAGTTTCCTTCTCCCTCAACTTACCCCACGAAGCGACGGGGAAGGCCTCAACCGTGCAGGCCGCATCCGGCGGGCAGGTCTTCTGGCTCCCTCACTTCCCTTGCGCCTTCCCATCCGCCAGCGTCCTGTGGCGAACAGTGGCTGTTGCAAGGGCACGTGCCGAGGTTACAGCGGCGGGACCGCGCTCGACTTTCCGCCCGGCGTGCGGCGGAGCACGAGCTTCCCTGTTGGCCCCTCACGGGGACCCACCGGACATCCGAATTGTGGAGGTACCTTAGCGCGAACGCGGGGGAATGTCAAGCGGCGGCTTGGCGGATGGGTGCTGATACTGCTCCGTGGCGCAGATGGGGCAGTCGTCCACGAAGTCGATGTAGCGGCCTTCGACCTTCGGCGCCCAGAACGTGAGCAGCTCGCCGGCCCCCACGAGCGTGCGCTTGACCCCGGAGTCCAGCCCCTGGATGATGCCGTCGAACGCGGGCCCGCCGCGCTTGGCGACCATGGCCGGATGGCGGATCGCGTCCGTCCAGCCGAACAGGAAGTTGGTGGCTCCCCGCGCAAACGTGCTGGCGGCCTTCGTGCCCAGGTCGGCCTGCCGGTCTTCGGCATGCCGGCAGATGGGGCACGTCTGCGGCGTCATCTTCCGGTCGTCGGCGCTCGCCGACGGAACGGCCGCCAGGAAGAGGACCACCGCCACCCACCACATGGAACCACGCCAGTCAGCAGCCATCAGCCGCACCTATTATGAAGCCCGTCCGATGGAATGCAAGCGTCTCGGTGGGTTGGTTGACACGGTTTCCGCCGCCATGATAGCATTACAGAGAGCGCGCGATTTCACGTCGAGGAATCCTGATGAGCGACGCACCCCACGAAGGCAACGGGTTCATCCAGATGGACGTCAGCCGCATCCGCATCGATGAGCGGCGGGGCGAGCAGGTCGTCGTCCTCAAGGAGCGGGGCGGCAACCGGCTCCTGCCGATCATCATCGGCATCTCAGAAGTGACGGCCATCAAGATGCACATCAGCGGCATTCAGCCCCAGCGGCCGATGACCCACGACCTCCTCCGGGGGGCCATCGAGCAGCTCGACGGCAAGCTGGATCGGATCCTCATCACGAAGCTGGAGTTCAATACGTTCTTCGCCGCGCTCGTCCTCCAGGCGCACGACGGGACGCAGCGGGAGGTGGACGCACGGCCCTCCGACAGCATCGCGTTGGCCCTCCGGACGAACGCGCCCATCTTCGTGGCGGAAGACGTGCTGAATCAGGTCGCCTCGAACTACGGCTTGTGATCCCACCACC
>CAYJWO010000015.1:5578-10828 GCA_964373825.1 uncultured Planctomycetales bacterium | reverse complement strand
CGCCTCACGGCGCCCCGGCAGCTCGTCGTGCGCCGCGCCGTCTCCTACCTGCACTTCACGGCGGAGGAGCTGGTGCGCGACGTGCGCGGCATCGATCCCTCTGTCGCCCGGGGGACGGTGTACCGGACGCTGGCCCTCCTGCATGAGGCGGGAGTGGTGGAAAAGCACGACTTTCGCTACGGGCCGCCGAACTACGAGGTGACCTTCGGCAAGGCGCACCACGACCACCTCATGTGCGTCCGGTGCGGGGAGATCATCGAGTTCCAGGAGCCAGGGATCGAACGATTGCAGGACGCGGTCATCCAGCGCTTCGGCTACCAGCTGCTGTCCCACACGCACAAGCTCTACGGGCTCTGCCGCGCATGCCAGCGGACGACCCCAGCACCCTCGCGCAAACCGCCGCAGCTGCACGTGGAAGAGATCGTGGCGTAATGCCCTCGCCTCAGCGAGACATCTTGGCGCAGATCGCCGAGGCGATTCGCGCCATCCGATTCGGCTCCGTGCAGATCACCATCCATAATTCACGCGTGGTGCAGATCGAAAAGGCGGAGAAGATCCGGCCCGACGATCACGCTGACCTCATCACAGGAAGCGCATCGAACGCCAGTGGACGGACCGACCGGACGACCGGAGGTTCCCGGACAGGAGATGGCCGGTAACGGCCGGGAGGAACCTCATGAGGTATCGGTCGCTCGTGTGGGTCGGTTTCTGCATCGCCATGGTCGTGCCGCGAGCGCATGCACAGGATGACGCGCCCCGGCAACTGGAGGAAGTGGTCGTGACGGCGGAGAAGGCGCGCGGACCGTTCCTGCCCGACGTGCAGGGCACAGCGATCCATGCGGGCAAGAAGACCGTCATGATCGACTTGCAGGCGCCACCTGCCATCGTGAACAGCAATTACCGGCAGGCACTCGCCAAGACGCCTGGCCTGCTCCTGAGCGAGGAGACCACCCCGCTGCTCAGCATCGGGTACCGCGGCTTGGAGCCGCACCGCACCCAGTTCACCCAGGTGCTCAAGGATGGCGTGCCGATCCATGCGGATCTCTTCGGCTATCCTGAAGCCTACTACGTGCCTCCGCTGGAGAGCGTTGATCATATCGAGTTCATCCATGGGGGCGCTGCGCTGATGTACGGCCCCCAACCTGGCGGCGCGCTCAACTTCATCACCAAGCGACCGGCGACCGGCACGCCGTTCGCCGCGTACACCGCGCACAGCTTCGGCACGGATGAGCTCGCGTCGCACGACACCAGCGTCACCGGCTCTCGGGACCCCTTCGGCTACCTGGGCTATGTCCATGAGCGGGAGGCGAACGGCTTCCGGGAGACCAACAGCGACTTCGAGGTCCTGGGCGGGGGGCTGAAGGCGGCTTTTGGGCAGACCACCGACTCGCGCTGGACGCTCGCCTATGACGAGTACCACGAGGAGCATGGCGAGCCCGGCGGGCTGACCAAGGCGGCCGCCGACAGCGACGGCCGCGATCAGACCACCCGGTTCAACGACCGGTTCCGGCTAGAGCGCTACTACGGCACGCTCACGTATGAGCAAGCCCTGGGCGACGCCAGCCAGTTCGACGTCCGCACCTTCGGAGGCCACTACCGCCGCTACAGCAAGCGCCAGCGGGGCGGCGGGTTCGGCACGCTGCCGACGGGGGCCGCCGCCAGCACGAACAGCATCGAGGAGCAGGATTTCTACACCTTCGGCATCGAGCCGCGCGTGCGGCACACCTACCACGCGTTCGGGCAGGACGGCCAGACCCTGACGGCGGGGCTGCTGGCGTATGTCTCCGATTCGCCGCGGGAGGATCAGCGGGGCACCACGGCGGACGCCGATACCGGGGTGCTACGCAACAAAAGCGACCGCACGATGCGGTACCTGTCGCTGTTCGCCGAGCAGCTCTGGCGCTTCGGGCCGCTGTCGATCACCCCGGGGGTTCGGTTGGAGCACATCTGGCAGCGCGTGGACGAGGACGTCAATGCCGACAAGACCGCGGCCGGCACCCCCCTGGCGGATGCGGACGAGTTCGACTTCGTGCCGCTCTTCGGGATGGGTGCTGCCTACGACGTGACGCCACAGACTCAGGTCTACGGCAACTGGTCGCAGGGGTATCGGCCGAAGATCTTCACCCAGGCGGTGCCGACCGGGGCGAGCGCCGTCGTCAACAACGATCTCGAGGAAGGCAAGAGCTGGCTCTTCGACGTCGGCGCGCGGGGCCGGGCCTGGGAGGCGCTCTCGTGGGATGTGAGCTACTTTCTGATGCAGTTCACTGATCAGATCGGCAGCTCCGGCAACACGGTCGAGAATGTCGGCGACGCCCTCCACCAGGGGCTGGAGATGGCGACGGAGCTCGACCTCGTCGGGCTCTACGACGCGACGCAGGGCACCGCCTACCGCGATCGGGTGGGATCGCTGAGCCCATTTTTCAACCTGCTGCTGCTCGACGCGACGTTCACCGAGGGGCCGCAGGACGGCAAGACGCCGCAGTACGCGCCCCAGTACACGATGCGCTTCGGCGCCCAGTATCGGTTCCAGGGCCGCGTCAAGCTGAACCTCAGCAGCACGTTCGTGGACGACCACTTTGCGGATGACGCGAACACCGCGAGCCGCACCGTGCCCTCCTACAAGGTGTGGGATCTGACCGGCGAGCTCACACTGTGGAAGGACTCCTTGACGCTGTACGGGGGGATCAACAACCTCTTTGACGAGCGCTACTACGCGCGCGTCCGCAGCGAAGGCATCGACCCTTCGCCTGAGCGCAACCTCTACGGCGGGGTCAAGGTGGGGGTGACATTCTAATGCTCCCATCACCTGCGCGTTCGCTGCCAGCGGCCTTGCGGCGAGGTCGTCGCTCAGGTCGGCGGGTCCTGGCGCGGCGCACCCCAGCCGTCCTCGCCGTCCGCCAACGAACTGTGGCGGATCGTCGGCTCCGGGCGGCCGGGGGCCCTGCGCCGCGCCACCCGCTCAGGAACGACCTCGCCGCAAGGCGTCCCGCCTGCGGCGGGACGGCGCAGGTGGTGGGATGATCCACTGGTTCCTCGAGGGCGGCCCGGTGATGTGGCCACTGCTGGTGTGTTCGGTGATCGCCGTCGCGGTCATCTTCGAGCGCGCGCGTTTCTGGGTGGCGGCACGCCGCCGTCGGGATCCTGCGGCCATCCACCGGCTGCTGCATTTGGTCGAACGGGGGCTCTTCGAGAACGCGAAAGTCCAGGCGCAGAGCAGCCAGGACCCGGCGGCCCGCGTGCTCGCCTACGGTTTGAGCCACCACCACTTCTCGCTGGAAGGTGCTCTGGAGGTGGCGGCCAACGCCGAGTACAAGCAGATGAAGCGCTACCTGGGTGCGCTGGACACGATCATCACGGTGGCCCCTCTGCTGGGGATCTTCGGGACGATCACAGGCATCCTCGTCGCGTTCAGCGCGCTCGAGGGCCGGATCCCGGACCCGCAGGTGGTGGCCGCGGGGATCGCCCAGGCGGTCATCACGACGGTCGCGGGGCTGGCGATCGCGATTCCGGCGGTCGTGGCGTACAACTTCTTCGTGGCGAAGGTGGAGGAGGCGGCCGGCGAGCTGTCGGCGCACGTCACACAGTGCCAGATCGTCTATGAGAAGGGCCGGCGCCGAGTGCCCTCGGATCTCGCCGCCGTCGAGACGTCAGGACAAGCACCTCAGGGGTGGTAGATGACCGACGGGACGCTGATGGCGACGTTCGTGATCGTGTTTCGAGAGACGCTGGAGGCGGGACTCATTACCGGCATCATCTTTGCGATGCTCGCGAAGCTGCAGGCGCTTCGCTACGCGGGCGCGGTGTGGTCCGGCATCGCCGCGGCGGTTCTCGCCAGCCTGCTCGCCGGGGCGGGGTTGAGCCTCGCCACCGGGGCCACGCAAGGCCGGTGGGAGACCATCATCGAAGGGGTGATCTCGCTCGTCGCCTGTGGTGTGCTGACGTGGATGGTGTTCTGGATGGACCGCCAGGCGAAGCGGCTTCGGCCTGAGCTTGAGGAGCAGGTTGAGACGGCGGTCAGCCGCGAGGAGCTGCGGGCGTTCGTGCTGCTGCCGTTTCTCGCGGTGTTCCGCGAGGGCGCCGAAACCGCCTTGTTCCTCAAGGCGGTGGCCTTCCAAAGCGGCGGGGCGGTGTCGCTCGCCGGCGGACTCCTCGGCGGCGGAGCGGCCGTGGGGGTGACGGTGGCGATGTTTCTGTGGGGACGGCGGATTCCGCTGCGGACACTCTTTCGTAGCACGGGAGTCCTCTTGCTGCTCATCGGGGCGGGGCTGCTCGCCTACGGGATTCACGAGCTCGAGGAGCTGGGATGGCTGCCCGGGATGATCAGCCCGGTCTGGAACATCAACCATCTCCTGAACGAGAAAGAAGGGCTGGGGACGTTCCTCAAGTCGCTCTTCGGGTACAACGGCAACCCATCGCTGCTCGAAGTGCTCGCGTACGTCACGTACCTGCTGGTGGTCATTCGGGCGCTGCGGCGTCGCCTCTCGTCGACCCCGCCACCCTCCGCACCCACGGTCCTGCAACCCAGTCGGCCGCGCCTGGCTCCTCAGGCGCCCGTGCCCGTGGCGTGACCCGTGATGTCATGGCGGCCGCCCACCTCCGTCAGGCGCCCCCGGGTCGAGATGATCCCGCTCATCGACATGTTCTTTCTCCTCCTAGTGTTCTTCCTGTTCAGCGTATTTTCGATGACGATGCAGCGCGGGCTCTTGGTTGACCTGCCATCAGCTGACACGGCCACCGCCACGCCGGACGAGACGCTGACGATTTCGATCACCGCGGACGGCTTGCTCGCCCTCCAGGAAGAGCCGGTGACGCTCGAGACGCTCTCGGGTCGGCTGGCGGCCAGCGCCACGCAGGGCCGGGAACCGATCGTGCTGATCCATGCGGATCGGCACGCGCGCCACGGTCTCGTCGTCTCCGTGCTGGACGCCATCCGCCACGCGGGATTGGTGCGCGTGTCGATCCAGGCGCAGCCCGTTTCCCCATGACGACCTCCTTGCAGCGAGCGCTCGCCTGGTCGCTGACGCTCCACGCGGCGGTGCTCGTCGGGGTGCCGCAGACGAGCTCCCTAGCGTTTGACGTGGAGCGGGCGTCGTCGAGCGTCGAGCTCGTGCTCGTGCAAGCCGCGGCGGTTCTCCCCACGCTCCCCGAGGTCCAGTTGGCATCGGAGGTGGTGTCGCCCGTGCCGCAGCCGATCGAGGCCACCGACCCGGTGACCGCCATCACCCCGCCGGAGCGAGGCGCCATTTCGGA
>CAYJWO010000015.1:0-5478 GCA_964373825.1 uncultured Planctomycetales bacterium | reverse complement strand
TGATCGAGTAACACCCCCAGCTCGCACCTTCCCTCGTGCTATAATATGAGTTTCTGAAAGATTCCCATGCCGTCCCTCCGTGTTGTGTTAGCGCAACTCAATGTGACCGTGGGAGATCTGACGGGCAACTACCGTCTGATCGAACAGGCGATCCGTCAAGCCCTGGCCTGGCGGGCGGATCTCGTTGTGCTCCCGGAGCTCGCGGTCACCGGCTATCCGCCGGAGGACCTTCTCCTCAAGCCGCGGTTCGTGCAGGAGAATCTAGAGGTTGTCGCCCGGCTCGCTTCGCTGGTGCGCGGGATCGTGGCTTGCGTGGGATGCGTCGATCGCGACCGGCAGGGACGGCTCTTCAACGCCGCCGCGATTCTCGCCGACGGGCGGCACGTCGCGACGTACCACAAGCGCTGCCTGCCCAACTACGGCGTGTTTGACGAACGGCGGTACTTTACGCCAGGCGACCGGCCGGTGGTGCTGACCGTGGGGTCGGTGCGCGTCGGCCTATCGATCTGCGAGGATCTCTGGAAGGTGGAGCCGCCGCACGACCTGGCCGCAGCGGGCGCGTCACTCCTCGTAAGTCTTTCCGCCAGCCCCTACCACGCGGGCAAGGCGCGCGAGCGGCAGCGACTGTTCGCCGCACAGGCGCGCGCCAACCACCTCGCCGTCGCCTACTGCAACCTGGTCGGGGGGCAGGACGAGCTGGTGTTCGACGGGGGCAGCCTGATCCTCGACGCCCGGGGGCGCCCGGTCACGCGCGGGCGGTTGTTTCACGACGATCTCGTCATCGCGGATGTGCCGGTGGACGCGCGCCGTCGGCGAGGGCGACGGGTCGCGCGCGTGGTGGCGGCGTCGCCCCGGCTCGCCGAGCCGCCGCGATGGGTCTCGCCGCCGCCCGCGCCGCTCGACCCCCGTGCGGAGGTGTACGAGGCGCTCGTCGTAGGATTGCGGGACTATGTCCGCAAGAACGGGTTCGCCACGGTCGTGCTCGGCCTCTCCGGCGGAGTGGATTCCTCGCTGACGGCGTGCCTCGCCGTGGATGCGCTGGGGCCGAAGCACGTGATCGGCGTCGTCATGCCGTCGCGGTATTCGTCCAGCGAGACGCGGGACGACGCCCGGCAGCTCGCGAACACGCTCGGCATCGAGGTGGTTGAGCTGTCCATTGAGCCGACCTTTGAAGCGCTGCTCGCAACGCTCCAACCGTATTTCGGCACCCGGGCGCCGGATGTGACGGAGCAGAACCTCCAGGCGCGCATCCGGGGAACCTTGCTCATGGCGCTGTCCAACAAGTTCGGCTGGCTGGTCCTCACCACGGGCAACAAGAGCGAGATGGCCACTGGGTATACCACGCTCTACGGCGACATGGCCGGAGGATTCGCGGTCATCAAGGATGTGCCCAAAACACTGGTGTACGCCTTGGCACGGCACCGCAACGCCCGCGGGCCGGTCACGCCTATCCCGGAGACGGTGCTGCGCCGCGCACCCACCGCCGAACTCGCCCCGCACCAAACCGACCAGGACACGCTGCCGCCCTACGAGGTGCTCGACCGTCTCCTCAAGGCGTACGTCGAGGAAGACCGCAGCCTTCAGAACATCCTCTCGCGCAATCGCATCGACCCGGCGGTCGCCGTCCAGGTCGTGCGCATGGTCGACCGCGCCGAGTACAAGCGGCGGCAGGGACCTCCGGGCATCAAGATCACCCCGCGGGCGTTTGGCAAGGACCGGCGCATGCCGATCACGAACCGCTACGAGGCCACCTGATGGTCCGGCTGCTCGTGGTCAGCGACGACTGGGGGCAGAAGCGCGCGCTGAAGTCTGGCCTGCTGGAGCGCGGGCTGCGCGTGGCGCACGCGACGTCCGCCCAGGTGTTCGAGGACGCGTTCGCGCCGGAGCCGGCGGATCTCGTGATTGTGGATCTCGAACGCTGCGCCACGGAACCGGGAAAGCTGCTCGCCGTCCTCCATCGCGAGCGTTCGCTGAAAGAACTGCCGTTTATCCTCCTGGTGCCGGAAACACAGCTCGGGCGGCTGGACTTCCGATGGGGCATCGACGACTACCTGACGCTGCCGGTCAGCCCCCAGCGGCTCGCGGAGCGGCTGAACTTCCTCCTCTGGAAACTCCACCGGGTGGAGCTCAAGAACGGCATCGCCCATGGGACGCTGACGATCGACTTCGACCGCTACGAGGTGCGCGTCAAGGGCGAGCCGGTCGACCTGACGTTCAAGGAGTTCGAGCTGCTGCGCTTCCTCGCCACCCATCCCGGCAGGGTGTTCAGCCGCGAGGCGCTCCTCGACAAGGTCTGGGGCTACGACTACTACGGCGGCACCAGGACCGTCGACGTCCACGTCCGCCGCCTGCGAGCCAAAGTGGAAGTGGGGGGCGCGACCTACATCGAGACCGTCCGCAACGTCGGCTACAAGTTCCTCGGTCCCGACGTCGCGTGAGCGACCGATCCCACGTTCGCGATGCGCGCCCCATCGCTCCCTGACGACCCGACGCGCGATCGGCCGATCGCGGTGTCCGACCATCTTGACGAGCTGCGGCGCCGGCTTGGGGTGTCCCTCGCAGCCCTCCTCGTCGCCGTGGGGATCAGCGCCACGCAGGCGGGTCGGCTCGTCGAGTGGCTCCGACGGCCCGCAGGCGAGGCACTCCCCCGGTTCGCCTTCTTCAGCCCCACCGAACCGCTTGTCGCCTACCTCAAGGTCGCGGCACTCAGCGGCATCGCCCTGGCCATGCCCGTGATCCTCTGGCAGGCGTGGGCGTTCGTTCGCGCCGGGTTGACGCGACAAGAGCGCTGGCGGGGCGTCGTCTTGATCTGGTGGGGGAGTGTCAGCTTCCTGGCGGGTCTGGCCTTCGCCTACGGGGTGCTGCTGCCGCTGTCGCTGCGGGTGCTGTTGGGTCTGGGGGCCGGTCAGTTCGAGCCGGTCATCTCGGTGGATCGCTACCTGGCGTTTGCGACGACGCTGCTCTTCTGGTGCGGGTGCCTGTGCGAGTTGCCGGTCGTCCTCTGGATCCTGGCGGTCGCCGGCGTCGTCACGCCGGAGTGGCTGCGGCAGCAGCGGCCCTACGCCGTCCTGGCACTCGTCGTGGTGGCCGCCCTCGTCACCCCCACGACCGACGCCGTGACCCTGGGGCTCGTCGCCTTACCGCTGCTGCTGCTCTATGAGCTCTCGATCATCGTCACGCGGCTGGCGATGCGCCGCCCGCCCTGACGGTCGCAGGACTCGCCGAAGCACCACTCCCCACCCCACCACAGCGACCGCGCACCATCCCAGGCCCCAACGAGTCGGACCCACCATCACCTGGATCGGCCCGACGGTGGCGGCCAGCAGCGCCACGGAGGCGAGGACCCATAGGGCCAACGGGTGTCCCCAGGCCTCGCGCCGCGGCGAGGCCACCCGCACGCGTCCCCACCAGCCGGGCGGCCGAACGGCGTCGTAAAACGCCTGGAGCGTCGCCGAATCCACCGGCGAGGTCGCCAGAGTCGCTGGCAGCCACACCAGCGCGGTGCCGGTCACCATGAAGAGCAACTCCGGCAGCAGTCCCGCTGGCCACCCGCACTGCGCGAACACCCACGGCCGAATCAGCAGGACCGGGAGGCTGGCGGCCATCGCGGCGATCTCGCTCCAGGGATTGATGCGCCACCAGTACCATCGTAGGAGATACACCGGGCCGATGCCGGCTGTCAGGTTCAGCACCCAGGTGAAGGACGACCCGATGCTCCGGGTGCCCATGGCGATGCCCATGGCGGCGATGGCGATGAGCCACGTGGCGGCTTGCGCGATGCGCAGGTAATGGCGTTCGGAGGCGTGGCGGTTGACGAACCGCTTGTAGCCGTCATTGACCAGGTAGGACGCCCCCCAGTTGAGCTGTGTACTGATGGTGGAGAGGAAGGCGGCGAAGAACGAGGCGAGCAGGAAGCCGCGCCACCCGAGAGGCAGGAGCTGCAGGATCAGCCGGGGATACGCCCGTTCGTGATCCACGAAGGAGGCTCCCCCCACGGTGCTGAGCAGTTGGTGATCCGGGATCAGCAGGATCGACGCGAGGGCGGTGATGACCCACGGCCACGACCGAAGGCAGTAGTGCGCGACGTTGAACCACAACACAGAGAGCATGGCATGGCGCTCGTTCTTGCATGAGACGAGCCGCTGCACGACGACCCCGCCGCCGTCCGTGTTCTTCCAGGCCCACCATTGCACGAGGACCAGTCCGAGCCACCATCCGAACGGAGACGCCCAGAGCCCATTGGGTGAAGCGGCGTCCGGCGGCGGGATGACGGCGAGGAGCGCGGGATCGAGCGTCTCCCGAAGCACCGACAACCCGCCCACCGCCTGCACCGCAAACCACGCCAGGGCGGCGGCGCCCAGCAGCGCCCACACGAGCTGAAAGGCGTCGGTCAGCACGACGCCCCACAGTCCGGAGAACGCGGTGTAGACGGTGCCCAGCGCGACACACGCGAGGACCGCTCCCGCATGCCCCAGACCCGTCATTTCTTGGAGGACTTTCGTCATCCCAGTCACGGGCCAGACGCCGATGATGTAGCTGTTGTAGAGCAGCCCCCAGTAGACCGCCTTGGCCCCCCGCAGGACCGCCGCGGCGCGCCCGCTGTACCGGCGCTCGACCAGCTCGACCTCGGTGAGCACATTGGCGCGCTTCCAGAGCTTGGCGAAGACGAAGACGGCGAGCATGGTGCTGATCCCGAGCGCCCAGACCTCCCACACGCCCCAGACGCCGCGCCGCCGCACCATGCCCGTAATGAGCAACGGGGTGTCGGAAGAGAACGCCGTGGCGGCGATCGAGCTGCCGGCCAGCCACCAGCCGAGCGTGCGGTTGGAGGCGAAGTACGCCTCGAGACTCTGTTGGCCGACGCGCCGCACGGCCAACCCGATGGCCACGCTCGCCGCGAGAAAGGCCACGACAATTCCCCAATCCATCCAATGCATCAGCGTCCACGAGTGATCGTGCCGAGCACGCAGGCGTGCCGAGCGCCGGTCGTCCCGGGGAGGTGGTTCGGCTGTCCACGGAGTGCTCGCCAGGCGCAGTAGGCAAACGCGGCGGACTCCTTGGCTTGAGAGGGGATGCCGTACCGTTCGATGGAGCGTACGGGGACGGGGGCGAGCCGCGACGCCAGATGGCCCATGAGCGTGCGATTCTTCACGCCACCCCCACTCACGACGACCTCGTCGAGCCGGGGTGGCGCGAACCGTGTGAGGCTCTCCGCGATGCTGTAGGCGGTGAAGTACGTCAGCGTCGCGAGGACGTCGAGCGGTGCCTGGCGCAGCCGCCGGCCGAACACGTGAACCAGCAGCGCTTCGTTGAACAGCTCACGGCCGGTGGACTTCGGCGGCGGGCGGCGGAAGTACGGGTGGCGCCACAGCCGCTCAACGGTCCGATGGTCAACGGTCCCCCGGCGGGCCCAGCGGCCGCCGGGATCGTAGCGCGATCGCCCGCGCGTCATGCGCTGGACGACGAGGTCCAAGAGGC
>CAYJWO010000014.1:3252-10953 GCA_964373825.1 uncultured Planctomycetales bacterium | reverse complement strand
CGATCCGTCTCTTCGGCGCCCACCGGAAGCTCTGGCTCCCCTTTCTTGCCATCATGCTGGTGGAGGGGGGGCTGTTAGGACTCGTGTGGTTAGCCCCGCATCCGCCGTTCTCCCGCGTCCTCGCCCCGCCCATTCAGTACTTTTTCGGTAGCCGCGTCCTCCACTACCCCGCCCACCTCTGGTTCCTGTACCACGTCGTCAAGCACGTGAACATCGCCACATCCATTCTCATTGGCGCGTTCATGAGCGGAGTCGCCTGCGCCATGGTGCGGCAGACGCACGACGGCCAGCCGCTTTCCTTCCGGGCCGCGCTGATGGGCCGGCAGGTGCGGTACGGGCGCGTCACCCTGCTGTGGGTCGTGACGTGGACGGTCGCCAAGGGGGTGGTGGAACTGCTGGCCCGGGCGCCCTTGGATCCGGCCGCGCTGTTCTGGTCCACCCTCGGTGGCGCCGTCGCGCTGCAGACGCTCCTCGTGTACGCGATCCCCGCCGCGGTGTTCGATAGGGTATCCTGGTGGCGGGCGATCGGGCGTAGTCTCCAGGAGGTGGCGCGCCACCCGTTCAGCACGCTGGCGGTTGTGCTGCTTCCTACCGCGCTCGTCGTGGGGTTTGCCGTGCTCGCCCCGTCAGCTCGCGTCGCGCAGGTCATGACCGAGACGGTCCCCGAAGTCGCCGTGGCGTTCGTGGTGGTCCGGCTGCTCGTGCTGTTCCTCGCGGACAGCGTGCTGACGGTGGCGACGGCGCATCTTTGGTGGTTCCATCGCCGCGGGGCGGCTGCGGCCGCGGCGTCCACGGCGTCGGTCCGACCGCTTGCCGCCGGCGCGTGCGCGCTGATCGGTCTCCCGCTGATGCTGGCGACATCCGGCTGCAGCGCCAACTACCAGGGGGAGCGGCTCTACTGGAAGGCGCAGCAGCTCCACACGGCGATCGCCAACGCGCCAGGCCAGGCGACGCCTGAGCAGATCACGCAAGCCCGCCAGGCCTACGAGCGGGTGGTGGCCGAGACGCCGGACACCCGATGGGCGGCCCAGGCGCATCTGGCGATCGGCGCCTTGCGCGGCCTTCGGAAGGAATATGACCAGGCCCGCCAAGCCTATGAGCTGGTGCTGAAAAACTACCACCGCTACGGCGACGTCTCGCTGGAGGCCCGCATGGCCATCGCCAGGACGAACGAAGCGGACCGCAACTGGGAGGCGGCCGCCAAGGCGTACGGAGAGATTTGGGAGTTCCATCCCTGGTCGACCCAGGGGCTGGAAGCGCCGATCTATGTGGCGCTCCAGCAGGAGCGGCGCAAGGAGCTCGCCGAGGCGCAAAAGACCTATGACCGCGCCATCCGGCATTACACGCGGCTGCTGCTCGACGCGCCGACGCCGGACATGGCCCGCGTCGTCAAAGGGCACTTGGCACTCGTCCTGCAGCGCATGGAGCGGTGGCAGGAGGCGGTGACGATCTTGGAAGAGCTCGCGGCCGCCCCCAGCGGCACGAACCGGCCGATGATCCTGGTCACGCTCGCCTCCATCTACCAGGCTAAGCTTGGCGACACGGACACCGCTCAGGCCCGCTACGCGAGGGTCGTGGAAGAGTTCCCGGACCACGCGCTCGCCAAAGTCGCCAGCGTGCAGCTGCAGCGGTTGGGGAGCGTCGGCACCACGGGCCCGATCACCGACCCGGTCCCGACGGCCGCGCCGGCCGTTCCAGGCGCCGTCACCCCGTCCATCCTCACCCTGCCGCCCGCGTCCGCTACGCCATGATCGCTACGCTTCCGCGCCCCAGTCGCCAGCACCTCTTCGCGCTGCCGTTCCTCGGGGCGTGGGTCGCGCTGTTTTGGCCGACGTTCGTCTGGATGCACGCGCGGTTCAACGCCGCCGACTCGTTCTACTCGCACGGGTGGCTTGTGCCGGCGGCCGGCGCGTGGCTCGTCTGGCAGCAACGGCGCTACCTCGCCCAACTGAGCATCCGGTCAAGCTTCTGGGGGTTGGCGCTGCTCGTCCCGTCCCTGCTCGTCCATGTCGTCGCAACGTGGTGGGATCTCCATTTCCTCTCCGGCTTCGCCATGCTCGGCGTCCTCACCGGCCTGGTGTGGACGGTGTGGGGCTGGCCGATGGTCTGGGCGCTGCGCTTTCCGCTGGCCTTCCTCGTGTTCATGGTGCCGCTGCCAGGGGTGCTGCTCATCGCGATCAGCTTCAAGATGAAGCTGCTGGCCGCCACGCTGGCCACGCACCTGGTGTCGTTCATCGGCATCCCGGCGGTCCAGGCGGGCTCGATGATTCACGTGCCCGGCGTGTCGGTCATCGTTGACGACACCTGCAGCGGGCTGCGCTCGCTGCTGTCGCTGATCGCCCTCTCGATCCTCTGGACATCGCTGATGGGCTCTGCCGCGACGCGGTGGCACAAACTGACGATCGTCGCGGCGTCCATCCCCATCGCCCTGGTGGCGAACATGATCCGGATTCTCGTCCTGGTGCTCCTGTCCGCCATCTACGGGCCGCAGATCGCCGAGAGCTTCATCCACTACGGATCCGGCGTCGTCGTCTTCGGCATCGCGCTGTTGGCCCTCATGTGGCTCACGCAACGGTTGCAACCATGCCCCGTCTCGATCGCCCCCCCGTCCTCGCGCTAGCGCTGCTCGCGGGTGCGGCCTGGCTGCTGTGGGCCGGCGAGCGTCCGGCGGCGGGTGCTGCCGACACGGCCCCGCCGGTGCCCGAACAACTTGGCTCCTGGCATGGCGCGCTGCTGCCAACCGACGCCCGAGCGGTGGAAATTCTCGAGACGGATGACGTGACCCTCATGGAGTACCGCACCGGACAGGAGCCGCCGCTGTGGTTTGCGCGGGTGGCGGGGTTCGGCAAGCGGGCGGCGTACCATCCGCCGGAGCTCTGCTACGTCGGCAGCCACTTCGAGGTGCTCGAGCGCGGCCCGGTGACCGTGGAGGCCAACGGCACGCCGCGACGCGTCATGCGGCTGGTCATCGGTCAGGACGGCCAGCGGTCGGAGGCGTGGTACTGGTTCACCGCGGGCGACCGGGTGACCCCGAACTACTACCAGCAGCAGGCGTGGCTGGTGCTGGGCGCGATGCGGGGGCGGACGATGTCCGGGACCCTGGTGCGGATCTCGACCCCGCTCGATGACGCTACCGCCTCCCACGCGCGCCTCGCGTCGTTCCTGGCGGCGTACGAGACCGCGACCCACGGAGCCGACGATGGCGCATAAGATGACGCTCCTCCCGTCGCTTGACCACCGTCGGAGGGCGTGGTATTCTTCTAGGCCTCATTCGACCGCACGCACACGACCCACAGCCCGGACCATGACCGACGCATCGTCGCCTCAGGGAGGAGACTGTTTTTGGGATCAGCTGGTGGCGGTGGCCCCCTGCGGCCTCCTCCTCCTGGATCGCCATGCCGTGGTGCAGGCGATGAACCCGTCGGCTGCGAAGCTGCTGGGCCTCGACGGCCACGCGACGATCGGCCAGCCGTTGATCAAGCTGCTGCCGAGCTGGAAAGACACCTCGCTGTATGCCAGCCTCCCCTCGCTCCTCGACGCGCAGTCCACGTTTGAAGCGGTCGATTTCGATGTGCCCGGCCCGAACCACACCTGGCTGCGGGTGGAAGCGGCCCACGTGCCCAACGGGTCGGACCGCGCCCGGGGGGTGCTCCTGAGCCTGGTCGAGTGCACGGAGCAGGCCACCCTGGAGCGTCGGCTGCACCGGGCGGAGCGCCAAGCGGCGATCGGCAAGCTCGCGCGCGGCATCGCCCATGAGCTCAACAGCCCGCTCGACGGGGTCCTGCGCTACACGCATCTCGCCCTCGAGCAGCTGACGGACGAGACGCCGGTCCGCGAGCACCTGCTCCATGTGAAGGAGGGGCTCGACCGCATGGTCCGCGCGGTGCGCGCGTTCCTGGAGTTCTCGCGGCAGGTGACGACGCCGGTCGAGCGAACCGCCGACCTGAACCACCTCATTGATGACGCCCTGCTCCTGGTCCAGCACCGCGCGAAGTTCCAGCAGATCCGCGTGGTCAAGCAGTACACGGCCTCGCTGCCGCCGGTGCTCGACGGCGGGCTGCAGCACGCGATCGTCAACCTCGTGAAGAACGCGTTCGACGCGATGCCGCGGGGCGGGACGCTCACCCTGGCCACCCGGGCGGACGCGACGCACGTCGAGGTCGAGGTCGAGGATACCGGGGTCGGCATTCCA
Organism: uncultured Planctomycetales bacterium; assembly: GCA_964373825.1. GTDB lineage: Bacteria > Omnitrophota > Gorgyraeia > Aquiviventales > Aquiviventaceae > CAYJWO01. The sequence goes on along the minus strand of CAYJWO010000014.1, from coordinate 6,761 downwards.
TCGTCGGTGCGCGAGCGGCTCTTCGAGCCCTTCTTCTCCACCAAACCGATCCACCAGGGCAGCGGCCTGGGGCTCATCATCGCGAAGGAGGCCGTCGAGCGCTCCGGCGGCGTCATCGAATGGACCAGCCAGGCCGGGGTCGGCACGACGTTCCGCGTCCGCCTGCCGATCGCGGCCGGCGGGGACGCACCCTCCAATGGCGTCTGATCGCATCCTCGTCGTCGACGATGATCCGTTGATCCGCGGGTCGCTCTACGAGCTGCTGCGCGGCCAGCGGTTCGACGTCGAGATGGCATCGGACGGGGCGGAGGCGATGGAGCATCTGCAACGGCGCCCCTTCAGCCTCGTGCTCGCGGATTGGAAGATGCCGCAGGTGGACGGCTTCGCCCTCCTCGACTACGTGAAAGCCAACTTTCCCCACGTCAATGTCATCCTCATTACCGGGTTCGCCAGCGTGTCGTCCGCGGTGGAAGCGATCCGCCAGGGCGCCTTCGACTACCTGACGAAGCCCATCCAGCCGGAGGAGCTCGAAGCGACCGTCCAGCGAGCCCTCGCGACCGCAACGACAGCGGGCGACGGCCAAGACCCGTTCGCCGACATCGTCGGTGAGCACTCGGTGATGCAGAAGCTCTTCGGCATGATCCGCGCCGTGGCGGGCAGCCCGACGACGATCCTGCTCGAGGGCGAGAGCGGCACCGGCAAGCGGGTGGTCGCCCAGGCGATCCACCGGGCGGACCCCAAACGCTGCCAGCAGCCCTTCGTCGAAATCAGCTGCGGCGCCCTGCCGGAGACGCTGCTGGAAAGCGAGTTGTTTGGGCACGTCCGGGGGGCGTTCACGGGGGCGATCCGCGATAAGCAGGGGCGGTTCGAGCTGGCCGACGGCGGGACGATTTTTCTCGACGAGATCGACGCGTTCTCCCCGGCCCTCCAGGTCAAGCTTCTGCGGGTGCTCCAGGAGCGGGTGTTCGAGCGCGTGGGTGATACGCGCACCGTCCGGGTCGACGTCCGAGTGATCACGGCGACCAACCAGCGGCTCGCCGACCTGGTCAAGCGGGGGAAGTTCCGGGAAGACCTCTACTATCGGTTGAACGTGATCGCCATCTCGCTGCCGCCGCTGCGCGAGCGCCAGTCCGATATCCCGCTGCTGGCGGCGAAGTTCCTTGAGCGCAGTGCCAGGGCGATGGGCAAGACCATGAAAGGCATCAGCGCCGACACGATGACCACCCTGACCCGCTACGGCTGGCCTGGCAACGTGCGCGAGCTGGAGAACACCATTGAGCGGGCGGTCGTCCTCTCCCAGCGGTCCACCTTGGAGCTGGACGACCTGCCGGACGGCGTGCGATATGACGCCCCGTCCTCCATGGGCGTGGATGATCGAGAAGAGGAAGCCCGTCCGCGCGGCGGGGCCGCCGCCGCTGACGACTCGCAAGCGCTGCGAGACGCCCTGCGCACCCCCGAGCGGGAGCTGATCTTGAAGGTGCTCGCCGAGGTCCGGTGGAACCGGTCCGAAGCGGCCAAGCGGCTCGGCATTCACCGGTCAACGCTGTATCACAAGCTACGGCAGCTTGGGATCGACACCAAGTAGTCCCCTCGCAGCCGGCATCTGGTGGGGTATTCGTTACTCATCATGTCGTTGTGGTGGCCCGGGCCATGAGCAGCGAGGGGTCTCATCGCCCGCCGTCCAGACTCCTGGAACTCGTTGAACCCACGCGATGGCAACGGCTCCAAGACCACTTCGCCCGCGTGCTGGGGTTCGCCATCCGTACCGTCGCTCCCTCCCGCGAGCTCCTCGTCGCGCCCAGTTGGCCCGCCGGTCTGGATCCGGATCGCACGGTCGCGCTCCTGCGCCTCGGCGAGGAGCTGGACCAGCTCATCCCCAGCCAGGAGCCGCCGGGGGAACTCACGACGCTGACAACCGGCCTTGGAGTGACGTATGCGCTGGTGCCCATTCGACCCGCCGGTAGCGAGATCGTGGCCTACTTCGTCGTGGGCCCAACGGTGCTGGGCACGCGGGAAGACGAGTTGGCCTTTCGCCAGCGGGTGGGGGCGCTCCGCTTGGACGCCGACGCGCTCTGGTCGCTGCTGCTCTCGCTGCGGCTCTACAGTTTCAGCGGGATTCGATCCGTCCTGGGCTTCATGGAAGACGCCGCCGGGTCGCTAGTCGAGTTCGCCTATCAAGCGCGGCTGGCCGCCGCCGCGGCCGCGCAGCCGTGGAGCGACCCCGCCGCCTCGGCTCAGCGCACGACGCGGGTGCTCGAATCTCTGTTGGACGTGGCGACGATCGCCGCCAAGGCCGACGGCGGGTCGGTCATGCTCTGGGATGCGCAACGCCAGGCGCTGCGTATCCGCGCGGCGAAGGGGTTGAGCGAGCGCGTGGTGGCGGAGACCGCGCTACCGTTCGGGCAGGGGATTGCGGGCAGGGCGCTGCGGGATGGGGCGATCCTCTTGGTGGATCAGACCGTTATGGATCCAGCGCTCAGAGATCGGATGACGCGCGCGGAGCTTGTCTCCTCGCTCGTGGCCCCGTTGACGGCAAATCACCACGGCACACCGCTGGGCGTCCTGAATCTGCGCACATCCGATCCGCAGCGGCGATTTACCCAGGAGCACGTCGAGCTGCTGCGGCGCCTCTTGGACCTCGCCGGGGTAGCACTCAGCCACCTCACGTTCTCGTTCACCGTCCCTCCCGCTCGCTAGAAGCGACGGCGGCGCAGGTGCGCCGGCAGGATTTTTAGGCTGGTGCGGTACTTGGCCACCGTGCGCCGGGCGACGGCGATCTGGCGTGCCTTCAGCCGTTGCGCGATCGTGGCGTCACTGAGCGGCCGGTGAGCGTCTTCCGCGGTGATCATCTGTTCGATCTCCCCCTTGATGCTAGCGTCGGATACCGACCCCGCCTGGCCGTTCGCGTCCGGCTGGGGCAGGCCGCCGGCGAAGAGCTGCTCCAGTGGCACGATGCCGTAGGGGGTGTCCATCGTTTTGCCCGCGATGGCGCGGCTAACCGTGGAGGGATGGCGGCCGACCAAGCTGGCGACCTGGGCCTGGGTCAGCGGGACGAGTGCTTGCGGCCCGCGCTCGAGGAACGCGCGCTGGAGGCTGATGAGGCAGCGGCCGATCGCGAGCACGGTCGCGTGCCGCTCTGCGATCGCCCGCGTCAGCCATCCCGCCTGGCGCAACCGCTTGGCCAGGAACTCGCGCGCGTCCGGCGGCGCATGGGGATCTCGCAGCATGCGGTAGTACACGCGGCTGATGCGCACATGCGGCAGGCCGTCGTCATTGAGCTCGACGTCGTAGTGGCCGTCGAGCTTCCGGACGAGGAGGTCCGGGATGACGGTGGCCACCTGGTCGGTGACGAACGACAATCCCGGCTTGGGATTGAGCTTGCGCAGCGCATCGCACGCCTGTTGGATGTGGTCCAGCGTCACCCCGGTCGCTTTAGCCAACGCCTCGAACCGGCCCTGGGTGAACAGCGGGAAATGGTCGTTCACGATCCGGTAGGGCAGGCTCTCCGT
>CAYJWO010000014.1:0-3152 GCA_964373825.1 uncultured Planctomycetales bacterium | reverse complement strand
CCAGCTGGAGCAAGAGGCACTCCCGCAGATCCCGCGCCCCCACGCCGGGCGGGTCACAACGCTGCAGCAGCCGCAGGGCGTGTTCCAGCCGGTCGGGAGAAGCCTGGCACTCCGCCGCGATCGTCTCGAGGGAGTCCTCCAAGTAGCCGGCGTCGTTGAGGTGCTGCACGAGCCGCTCTCCGAGCTGGCGGTCCTCCGGGGTAATCTCCTGGCAGCCCAGCTGCAGCCGCAGCCACTCGGCAAGCGACTGGGGCCGGGTCGCCCGTTCCCAAGAGGCCTCGGAAGGCTCTGCGGGTTCGGCGGCTTGCCGGGAGCCGTCGCCGTCCTCGCCGGCATCCCAGGGCAGCGGGGACTCTTCCTCGCTATTGGTCGGCCCATCGGAAGTTTCGGATTCGCCGTTGACCGCAGTATCCACCGAGTCATCGGAGGCTTCCTCGTCCAGTTCCAGGAGGGGGTTCTCGGCGAGCTGCTGCTGAAGGAAGGTGCACAGCTCCAGCAACGGCATCCGGAGCACCTCCAGCGCCATGGTGACGCTGGGCGCCAACATGAGCCGTTGCTGGGTTATCTGTTTGGCTTGGAGTGCCATGCCGTGCAGTGTGGAAAAGAGTGTTTTCATGATAGCACATTTGGTGCCAGTCATCAACGGCGCACGCCTTGATTCTCTTGATTTTCACAGGAGGATGCAGTAGCGTAGCGGCATGTTGTCCTCAACGAACAAGCTGGCAGTTGACCGGCTGCTACATCCTGTCGTGCGAGTTTTGCACAGGGCCGGCCTGACACCCACTATGATCACGCTGCTTGGACTGTTTATAGGACTCATTGTCTGCGTGTGGTTTATGTCAACAAAACTCGTGGTGCAGTTTTGCGTCGCCATCACCATGGTCGGAATGTTCGACGCGCTGGATGGCGCCTTGGCACGCCTGAGCGGACGCGTGACCAAGTTCGGGGCATACCTGGACGCGGTCTGCGACCGCTACTTTGACGCCATGGTCGCGCTGGCGGTGGCGTGGGTGACCGGCTACTGGTTCTGGACGATGCTGGTGCTGGCCGGGGCCCAACTGGTCAGCTACGCCAAGGCGAGAGCGGCGATGGAGGTGCCGATCTCCAACCGGGAATGGCCCGACCTGATGGAGCGGGGGGAGCGGGACGCGCTGTTTATTGCGGGGTTAGCCGCCGGGGAACTGATCCCCTGGCAGCCCTTCGGGCGGGATCTCTTCTGGTGGACTCTCGTGCTGCTCGCCGGACTGACTCATCTGACCGTCGTCCAGCGGCTCCTGCGCGCCCGACGCTTCATCCTCAGCCGCGGCGGCTGACGGGGCCTCGGGTGTTTTGGCGCGCAGCTCCTCCGGCGTCTTGCGCAGGGCGTCCGGCAGCCCCCCAGAGACCGCATAGAGCGTCGGCTCATCGCTGCGGACGGCGTACACCAGCTCCGTCGCCCCCTCTACCGGTCCTCCCACGCGCACGGTGATCGGCCCCTCGGCCCCCCGGACAGACACCGTGATCTCGGCGGCGGCCGGCTCCAGGCCGCGGGACGCGTCAGCGTCCATGGCCCGATCCTGTTCGACAACCCTCGCCACCGGTGTCTGGCCCAACCGGTTCAGTAGGGCGCGCACCGTGTCGTCATCCGCCGGGTCCTGCCAGGGCTCGAGCATTCGCCAGACCCCGTCCTGCTCGGCGATCTTCACCGCGCCCTGCGCGGTCGCCAGGGTGAACTCGCTGACCTGCCAGCTGTTGAGCCGGATCAGCAGCGGATCGCGGAACGCGTCGAGGGCGACGTTGAGGAGCTCGAAGAGGTCCGCGCGCACGACGAACACCTCCGGTCGGTCAGCGCGCTTGAGGTACCGGTTGCCGCCGACCGGGGTGGCCTCGCCCACGTGCAGGGTGGTGGTCGCTTCCCCGGCCACGAGGGTGACGGTGGCGATCGGCGGCTCCAGGCCGTAGTCGGAGAGCGTGAGCGGCGGCTCCCCGGGCAGCACCCGTTCCGCGACCAACGGCGAAAGCGCACCAAGGAGGTCTTGGACGCGCGCTCCGTCGGCCCTGGCACGGATGGGACTGGTGAGCCTCCAGGCACTGGCGTCTCTGGTGAGAGTTCCGGAGGCCGCGGGGGTCTGGAAGACCACTTGGGTCACGGTGTCGGGGGCTAGGTCGGCCACCTGCCTGGCCAGCTGTTCGCGCAGCTCGGTGGGAGGCTGCTTGATCTCGTAGAGCGCGATGTACGCGCCCGTGGCGAGGACGAGAGCGAGGAGAATGAGGGTAGACTTCCACCGCATTAGGTGCGGCGGCGCCACCAGACGAGGGCACCGGCCAGGCCGAGGCCGAGCGGCATCGCGAGGAGGCTAAACCAGAACAGGCCGGTCACTTGGCCGGCCGTGAGGGTGAGCCTCAACGACTCGATGGGGCGCGGGCGAATGCCGATCCGCTGCTCCTGCTCGAGCAGCCAGAGCACCGCGCTCGTCAGCAGGTCGCGGTTGCCGACATTGCCCAGCTGGCCGTTGATGGCGAAGTCGGCGTCCCCAATGACCGCCAGGCGAGCCGGTGCGGGCACCTGGCGCTCAACCGCGACGGCGATCGTGACCGGGCCGGGCAGATCGACGCCCTCCGTGAACTGAAACGTCGTCGTCTCTGTTTCGAGCTCCCCCCATCCTTCCGGCGACGTCATCGCCAGCGGGGTGACCGTGATCCCTTCGGGCGGCGCGTCTGTCGGGTGCACCGACCGGGCAAGCGGAAAGAGCGTCATCAGCGTCTTCATCTTCTCGACCACTGGATGTTGCGTGTAGGTCGTGACGAACAGATGGGCGGCCGACACGAAGGGCAGTTTGCGGGTCGGGTCCACCACGATGTCCCGTGCTAGGGCTACCCCCCAGTCGCTTAGCCACGGCTCCAGCCCGGTGTCCGTCAGCGGGTCCAGCAGGGCGAGCAGGGCAACACCCTGGTCGAGCGCGGCGCGCAGGAGGACGATCTCCTGGTCGGCGAACCGATGGGTCGGCCCGGCGAGGACGATGAGCTTGACGTCCTTAGGGATGTCCGCGCGCTCGAGGAGCGTCGCGGTTTCGCAGCGCACGTTCTGCTGCTCCAGCGCCTTCTGCAGGTCGGCCAGGCCGTCCAGCTCGGCCGACGCGATGGACTTTTCGCCGTGGCCGGTCGTGAACCAG
>CAYJWO010000013.1:0-11577 GCA_964373825.1 uncultured Planctomycetales bacterium | reverse complement strand
AGCTTCTCGAAGGCGGGGTGGAGGTTGTGCTGGAGCATGAACCGATCGACCGGGTCGGTGGCCGCTGATGGCTCCGCGGGACGCCGGGCCCAAACGGCAGGTGCCGCGGCAAGACTCAGCATCAGGACGAGCGAAAGGCAGATGCTCCGCTGACTCATCGTGTCGGGGCTCCTCGGCGGCCGGTCCGCCGTCGCCGGGCGCCCGGACGCCCGCGACGGAGCGAGCGGGCCGCCGGGAGGCCCGACTCTGCTCCCCATCAGGTCGCGCTCCGACGCGCTCGGCGTTCTCCTCGAGACGTCGTGAACACGCCTTCGGCTCGCAGGCTGACCACGCCGCCGGTCGCGATGATGAGGTGGTCGACCACCGGAATCCCGACGAGCTCGCCGGCGTCCTGGAGCCGACGCGTCAGCTCCACATCCGCGGCGGACGGCTCCGGATCGCCTGACGGATGGTTGTGCGCGAGGAGCATTGCGGCCGCACCCGCCGCAATCGCCGGCCGAAACACCTCTCGCGGATGGACCAGGCTAGCCGACAGGCTGCCGACCGCCACCGGGTGCAGCCGAATGAGACGATGCCGGACATCGAGCAGCAGGGCGACGACGTGCTCTTGGGGCTTCTCGAGGAGGTGCGGCCGGACGATCGCCGCCGCCTGTTCGGCGGTGTCGATGAGCGGTGGCTCCGCGGCGGTCGGCTGGCCCAGTCGGCGCGCCAGCTCCACCGCCGCCTTGAGCTGTATTGCCTTGGCGCGCCCGATGCCGGGCAGCTGCGTCAGCTGCTCGACTGAGGCGGCGGCGATCCCCTGTAGCGACCCGAACGTCGCCAGCAACCGGTGGGCGCTCGACAGGACCGACTCCCCAACGACCCCGCGGCCGAGCACGCAGGCGAGCAGCTCTGGCTCCGAGAGCGCTTCAGCGCCCCGCTGGAGCAGGCGCTCCCGGGGACGCTGCAGCGGCGGCAGATCACGCACGGTCAGCAGGTCGGGCGTGCGGCGAATCATCGGGTGGACAGTGTAACACATCCGCCCGCCCCCGCGCGAGTCCTCACCCCCAGTCCTCACCCCCAGAGACGGCGGGACCCGTCAAATTGAGATGCGACCCAAGCAACGGGCCAGCGCGCAGAGGAGCAGCGACCCGCCGAAGGCGCAGACGACCGCCGCCCCGGTCGGCAGGTCCCACGCATAGGAGGCGACGACGCCGGCAATACTGGTCAGCGTGCCCACGATCCAGCCAATGAGCAGGCGCTGACGAATCGTTGTCGCCAGCAACACCCCGCAGACCGCCGGGACGATCAGGAACGAGAAGACGAGCAGCACCCCCGCCATCTCGACGGAACTGGTCACGACGACGCCGAAGGTGGCGTAGAACAGGAAGTCCCACCAGCGCACCCGCACGCCCTGCGCGAATGCCTGCTCCGGATCCCGCGAAATGGCCAGGAGCGGACGGCGCGCGATCCAGTGCACGAACCCGATGAGGCTGTAGAGTACCGCGACCGTGGCGATCTCCGGCCACTCCACGAAGAGCAGGTGTCCCACGAGCAACGCCTTCAGCTCCTCACCGCCCTCTGGGGCCCGGCTGAGCACCAGGATGGACGCGGCGGCGGCCAGCGCGTAGACGATGCCGATGAGCGCTTCCTGCGGCACAACGGGTCTGCGCAACCGTGTGGCCGCGAAGACCCCGGCGCCGAGCAGCGTAAACAGCAGCGAGACGCCGTAGCCGCCGCCTGCGTGCAGTCCGAACCCCCAGAGGAATCCCAGTGTGGCGCCGAACGCCGCGAGCTGGGCGAGGGCTAAGTCCACGAAGATGACCTCGCGCTCGATCACGTGCAGCCCCAAGTAGGCGTGGATCCCGGTCAGGATCAGGCACGCCACAAAGGGTCGCACCATGATCCCCAAAAACCCCTCCATCAGCGGGTCGTCTCCTCGTGCAACGCCGCCGCGAGCTGGTCGATATTGTAGCCCATCATCGCCAGGTAGTCGCCGCATTCGGTCCGCTCCCGTACGTTCTGGCAGAGGAGCAGCACGCGCACGCCTGCGCGCTTCGCCAAGCTCTCGCCGGCCTCCCGCGGCTGATACGTTGCCTGCACAACGGCGGGGATTCGGCGCTCTCGCACATACCCCTCGATGAACTCCAACTGCTTCGGGGTCGGCGGGATGCCGGGCTTCGGCTCCAGGAACTGCGTCATGGTCAGCCCGCCGAAGTCCATCAGGTAGATCCACTCATTGTGGTACCCCACGAGCTCCCGGCCGCGGAAGGGGGCAAGCTGTGTTCGCCATGCGGCGATCCGCGCGTCCAGTCCTTCGAGGAACGCGCGGAGGTTGCCGTGATACGCCTCCGTGTGGTCCGGATCGAGCTGGCAGAGTTTGTCGCAGATCGCCTGCGCCATCCGCCGGACGTTGTCAGGGTGCAACCAGTAGTGCGGGTTGCCGTAGAGGTGAATGTCCCCCTCGGCCCGGCTGGGCGGTCGCACCGGCACCTCGAGCAACTGCAAGCCTTGCGAGAGGTCCAACTCGCCAGGCTGCCCAGGAAATAGCGCCTGGTTGCCCGCCGCGTCCAGCAGCGGCCCCCGCCAGAGCTCCAGGTCCAACCCCCCATGCACCAGCAGACGGGCCCGCTTGACCCGCAGGACGTCGCTGGGCTTGGGTTCGATGAAGTGCGGGTTGAACTTCGGCGACGCGATCGCCGAGAGCTCGATCGCCTCTCCTCCAATCGCGTTGGCCACATCCCCGAATGTCGACAAGGTCGTGACCACATTGAGCCGTTCCCCACTTTCAACGACCGCAGGCCGGGCGATGAGGAGCAGGCCGAGTCCCGCGATCCGCCATATCGCGAAGCGTTTCATGTGAGGTCTCCTTGGGATGCGTGGTTACTGGAGTTGGTGCTTATGGACGCCGATGGCTACCGTGCCCTGCAGGAACACCGCGTTGTCGTCCCCGCCGGCCGCGAAGTTCGTGTGCCGCGCCTGCAGGCGCCACCGGGCGAATTCGCTCTGGTAGAACGTGAGGTACCCGGACCACGCCGTGTCCGCGTCCCGCGCCAGCAGCGCGGGATCGGCGTCCACCGGCTCGACGTAGTCGAACCGCCCGCCTAAGCCCACCCGCGGGCTGAGCCGATAGTCCAGCAGCGTGTAGACCCCCCACGGGCTGTTGTTGCGATCGGTCTGGCTCAGGTCCTCGGCGATCGCGAACGCCTCGTCGCGATCTTGCAGGTAGAGCTCGTTCTGCCACTTCAGCTTCTGTGTCGGCGTCACGTAATGGATCAGGGTGGCGTCCAATCCGAGCGCGTTGACCTCGAAGCTGGCGTCGGCATCCTTCGACCCGACCAGGTAGGTCGCGCCAAGCTCCACGTTGGACGTGTCCGACACCTCCCAGAAGTTCTTGAGGTGCCCGTAGAACGACGGCCGGCGGCGCGTCGCGCCGAACAAGGTCCCGCCCTCACCAACACCACCTTCCATGGTCCCCACCGTCACCTCGTGCGTCACGACGGTCCATGGTGCTGGCAAGAACCCGGAGAGCTCTGCGCCGGTTCGAAACAAGCCTTCGCTCCCCAGATACCGTGCCACAACGAGCGGTGTGTCAACGGTGTCGAGTAGCTCGGTATGGGTCCCGCTGGCCTTGCCCACCCTCTGCCGAAACCGCCCCAGGCGCGCAACGATCTCTCCTGGAAGTCCCCAGTGTGTCACGTACGCTTCTTCCAGCCCGGCCTCTTCAAAGTCTGAGAACGTCGCGTTGAGATCGAATCGCGAGTAGGGATCGATCGGGTGCCCGAAGATCAACTCCACCTCTCGGACGTTCAGTTTGTCGTTGCCTTCTCCCTCCGTGGAGGCCTCGGAGAGCTGCGCGGCGATGTCGGCGATCACGCCGATCTCGGGGTTGAAGGCGGAGAGCGATGTCGCCGCTTGGCGCTGGAGGCCGCCGACCGACCCGGCGAAGGCGACAGGAACTCCGGAAGCCGGCTGGCCCGCCTCCAAGTCAGCGATTCGCTGCTGTTGGGCCTGAACGGTCGTCTGCAGCTGCTCGATGACCTGCTGTAGCTGGCGAATGTCGCTCGTCAGCTCGTCGAGCTGCCGGTCGGACACCTCGGCCCAGCTCACCTGGGCCCAACACAGACACGCACACAGTAGACCGAGGAAGAGTCGCATGGGATCCTCCTGCACGAATGTGAAGCCGCCTCCCTGACGGGAGCGACGGCGGATGCGCGCCTCGCCTACGCCGAACGCTTAGGCGAGTGCAGGAGGACTGCGGGGGGACGGGCGATGGACGCTCGCGCAGGCGCGCGGCGTTTCAGATGGAGCGAGGAGGCTCACCGCCACCCACACGCCCGGCACATGGAAGGTGACCGGCGCTGCGGGGGTCGCGGAGTAGTGCTCTTGGAGGCGACAGGCGCGGCAGGGCCCGGCGTGCGACGAGGACGCCGCGTGGTCGTGCCGATGCGGCATCGTAACGACCAGTGCTACGGCGACGATGGTCGTCCCAACCACCCAACCGATCACGCGCTGAGGAATGCGCATCATCATTGAAGGAGGCTGATTGTACCTCCGGAGGACCGTACCGTCAACGGCGGTGCCAGACGCCGCGTTTCGGGCACAGCGTTTCCAGCGGGCAGCGGCTGCACCAGGGCGACGTCGGGTGGCACAGGTGCTGGCCGAAGCTCACAAGGAGGTCGTTGTACCGCTGCCAGTAGCGCCGGGGGAGCTTCTGCCGCAAGGCCATCTCTGTTTGCTCCGGCGTCTTCGTGCGGACGTAGCCCCACCGGTTGCTGATGCGGTGGACGTGCGTGTCCACGCAGATGCCGTCCTTGCCAAACGCCAGCGTAATGACGAGGTTCGCCGTCTTGCGGCCGACGCCCTTGATGGTCAGCAGCTCGTCGAGCGTCTCCGGCACGCGCCCGCCGAAGCGTCCGAGCAGCGTGCGGCATACGTCGTGCAGCGTCCGGGCCTTCGTCCGGTAGAACCCGACCGGGTAGATCGTCCGCTCGATCTGTCGCGTGGAGAGCCGCAGCATCGCGCGCGGAGCGCGCGCGAGCCGGAACAACCGCTCGGAAGCACCTCGCGTCGTCTCATCCTTCGTGCGCAAGCTCAGCAGGCAGCTGATGAGTGTTTCGAACGGGTCGCGCTTGTACCGCCCGACGACCGGCTCCTCCCACCGCCGCACCAGCCGCTCCAGCTTCTGTATCGCGTGTTGGATAGTTTGATTGCTGACCATCCTCTACCAGACGCCGGCGAAAAGCTCTCGGACCTTCGCGGCAGGATCCCGGGCGGTCATGAGGGCTTCCCCGATGAGGAGCGCGTGCACGCCCAGCCCCTGCATCCGCCGCACATCCTCAATGGTTTGAATGCCGCTCTCGGCGACGATCACCCGCCCCCGGGGGATGCGCGGGATGAGCCGTTCGGTTGTCGCCGGATCCACCGCGAATGTCTCGAGGTGGCGGTGGTTGATCCCGATGACCGCCGCGCCGAGCGCCAGTGCCCGCTCGAGATCCCGCTCGTCATGCACCTCGACGAGTGCCTCGAGTCCCAGCCGCTGGGCGGTCGCCAGGCAGTCGCGCAGCCGCTCATCGTCCAGGATGCGCACGATCAGCAGCACCGCATCCGCTCCGTAGAACGCCGCCTCGTACACCTGGTATGGCTCCAGCACGAAATCCTTGCGGAGCACCGGGATTTCGGTGAACTGCTTCGCGTCACGCAAGAAGTCCAGATGCCCCCCGAACCCGGCCTCGTCGGTCAGGACCGACAAGGCCGCAGCACCCGCCCCCTGCAGCGTTTGCGCCAGCTGCACCGGGTCGAACCGCTCCCGTAGCATTCCCTTCGAGGGCGACTTGCGCTTGAGCTCCGCGATAAGGTGGAGCCGTCCCGGAGCGCTAATCGCCGCCCGGAAGCTGCGCTCTGGGGTGAAGCGGGCCAGCCGTGCTTGATACTCGACCAGCGGCACCCGACGCTTCGCCTGCTCCACCTCAATGCGCTTGCGCTCTACGATCTCGTCAAGGATCATCCTGCGCGACTATTCCCCGTCATGCGTGGCGGCCCGCTCAATGTAGACGATTTTCTGCTTGGGATCGATGCTGTAGACAATGCGGTCTTTGTACGTCAGGCGGTACGAGTCGCTTCCTGCGAGATCCCCAAGCAACTTCTTTCCCTGAACAGGCTCTCGTGCGATCACTTCGGTGAGGATCTCGTAGAGCTTGCGTCGTAATTTCGGCGTGAGCTTCGTGAGGTCTTTTTCCGCTCGGCGGGTCACTCGGATGTCATACGCGGCACCCGCCATCAACCAAAAATGTCTTTCAGCGACTTCGTCCGGCCGGCTCGAATATCGGCCTTGGCCTCTTGGATGCTCTTGCGCATTCCAGGCAACGACAGCAACTCCAGCGTCTCCAGCAGGCTTGCGTAATCTTCCTCAGAGATGAGGATCGCATCCCCTTCTTTTGAGGCAATCCGGACCGGCACGTGCCCTCGGACCGATCGTCTGAGCAACTGGAAAAGATGCTGCCTCGCGTCTGTCGCGGTCACGGTCATGCCAGGCTCCTCCTCAAAAGTAGTACGTGTTTAAGTACGTACATCTTTCAGTACATACTATAACACACTGGGCGTCTTTCGGCCACCCCGTTACTTTAACAGTTCGACGACACGGGCCAGGAGCGGTACGGCGTCACCTCGCTCCAACACCCGAAGCGCTGTGGCAACGCCCTCGCGCACCGTGGCCGCCCGCCCGGCGAGGTAGATCGCGCACCCGGCGTTGGCCGCCACGAGATCCCGCACCGGCGACGCGGCCCCGGCGAGCACCGCTCGGGCCACCTCCGCGTTATCCGCGGCGTCCCCTCCCCGCAGCGCCTCCAGCGGGGCCTGGGAGAACCCCATGGCGTCCGGCTCCAGGACGACCGGCGTGATACCGTCTGCCGTGACCTCCAAGACATCCGTCGGCCCGGTCGTCGTCACCTCATCCATGCCATCCCGGCCGTGGACGACGAACCCGTGCCGGATGCCCAGCCGTTGGAGCGCTTCGGCCATCGGGCGCAGGAGGTCCGGGGTGGACACCCCGACGAGCTGAAATGCCAGGGGGGCGGGGTTCGCCAGCGGACCGATCAGGTTGAAGAGGGTCCGTCTGCCCAAGGCCTTGCGGATAGGCGCCACCGCCTTCATCGCAGGGTGGAAGACGGGGGCGAAACAAAAAGTGAAGCCGGTCGTTTCCAGGCAGCGCGCGACCTGCTCCGGCGTCGCCGCCAGGTTGACGCCGAGCGCCTCCAAGAGATCGGCGCTGCCGCAGCGGCTGGAGGCCGCCCGATTGCCGTGCTTGGCCACCCGCACGCCGGCGGCGGCGGCCACCAGGGCGGCCAGCGTCGAGGCGTTCACGGTGTGACGCCCGTCACCGCCGGTTCCGCAGGTGTCGCACAGCTCCAGTGGCTGCGAGAGCGGCAGGCGGACGGCATGGGCGCGCAGGACGCGCACGGCAGCGGCGATCTCCTCGGCGGTCTCCCCCCGCTCGGCCAGCCCGCTCAGGAACGCCCGGATCTCCTCCGGCGGGCATTGGCCGGCCATGATCGCGGTCATGACCCGGGTGACCGCGTCGGCGCTGAGCGGCCGATCGTACGCGGTCGGCCCCATGGCGGTCACGACCTCCGTAGGCGACGTGTCCGCTTCGCCAATCGCAGGAAGTTGCGCAGGAGGTCCTTGCCGGCCGTCGTGAGGATCGACTCCGGGTGGAACTGCACACCGTAGACCGGAAACCGCGCGTGCTGCAGCCCCATGATCTCACGCTCCGTCGTCCACGCGGTCACCCGCAGCGTGTTCGGCAGCGTCTCGCGCTCAACGAGCAGCGAGTGGTAGCGCGTCGCGTCAAACGGCTGTGGGAGGTGATAGAACAGCCCAGTATCGTCGTGGTAGATCGCCGACGTCTTGCCGTGCATCAGCCGCTTCGCCTGCACGACCCGCCCGCCGAACACTTCCCCAATGCACTGGTGACCTAGGCAGACGCCCAGGATGGGAATCGTCCCCGCGAAGGTCCGGATCAGCTCGTTCGATACCCCGGCGTCCTCCGGGCGGCCCGGCCCCGGCGAGATGACGATGCTGGACGGCCGCAGCCGCTTGACGCCCGCCACGGTGATCGCATCGTTGCGCTCGACGACCAGGCGCTCGCCCAGCTCGCCGAGGTACTGGACGAGGTTGTAGGTGAACGAGTCGTAGTTGTCGATCATGAGGATCATGGCGACCTCTCGGCCAGTTCGATCGCCTGGAGCATGCCGCGAGCTTTGTTGAGCGTCTCCTGGTACTCTCGTTCGGGCCGCGAGTCGGCGACGATGCCGGCTCCGGCCTGCACCGAGGCGCGCCCGTCCTGCATCACCACGGTGCGGATGGTGATGCACGTGTCCAGGTTCCCGGAGAAGCTCAAGTACCCGACGGCGCCGGCGTAGGGGCCGCGCTCGTCGTCCTCCAGCTCGGCGATGAGCTCCATCGCGCGCACCTTGGGTGCCCCCGTCACCGTGCCGGCGGGAAACGTCGCCCGCAGCACGTCGAACGCGGTCCGCCCAGGGCGCAGCCGGGCGGTCACACTACTGACCAAGTGCAGCACATGCGAGAACCGCTCCACCACCATCAGCTCCGGAGTCGCCACGGAGGCCGGCCGCGCCACGCGCCCCAAATCGTTGCGTCCCAGATCCACGAGCATGAGATGTTCCGCGCGCTCCTTGGGGCTCGCGGTCAGCTGCCGAACCAGCCGCTCCTCTTCCTGCGGGGTGCGGCCGCGGGGCCGGGTGCCGGCGATCGGCCGCGTCTCGAGCCGCCCATCCTCGCAGCGGACCAGCATCTCCGGCGAGGAGCCCGCCAGGCACAGCGACCCGAACCGCAAGAAGTACATGTACGGCGACGGATTAAGCGACCGCAGCGCCCGGTACACGGCAAACGGCGCGCTGTACTGCCGCCGCTCGAAGCGCTGCGACAACACGACCTGGATGATCTCCCCCGCCCGGATCGCGGTTTTGGCCCGCCGCACGCGCTCCATGAACGCGGCCCGGGTCAGGTTGGACGTCACCGCCGCTCGGGCCGCGCGACGCCATCCCGAGGCGCGGGGGGACGGCAATGGGCGGCGCAGCCGGTCGGCCATCGCCTCGATGGCTCGCGCCGCGTCCCGGTACGCCGTCGCAGGCGACCGCCCGCGGGTCTGGGCGTTGACGACCAGCAGCAGCCGATGCTGCGCGTGGTCGAAAACCGCCATGGTGTCGGCCAGCATCAGCATGAGATCCGGCACGCGCAGCGGGTCTCGCCGGTGCGACGGGACGCGCTCGAGGTAGCGGACCGCCGGGTAGCCCAGGTAGCCGACCAGCCCTCCGCAGAACCGCGGCAGGCCCGGCACCGGGACGAACCGGAAGCCTTGCATGAGTCGCTCGATCTCCGCCAGCGGATCCCGCCGCGTCTCGAAGCGCCGGATGCGCGGGGCCCGCCCGTCGCGCCGCTCGGAGCACTCGATGTGGCGCCCGGTCGCGGTGATGATGAGCCGCGGCCGGCTGCCCAAAAAGGAGAATCGGGCCAGCTTCTCAGCGCCCTCCACCGATTCCAGGAGGAAGCTGAACTGGCCATCGTCCAGCTTCAAGAAGGCGCTGACCGGTGTGTCCAGGTCGGCCGACACCTCCCCGTAAACGGGGATGACGTTGCCATGGCGCGCCAGCCGGAGGAACTCCGGCAAGGAGGGGTGGAGAGTCATCGCGAGGACCGATAGACCCGTGCCGGGTCGAACACGCGCCGGCCCACGCGCTGCAGCGTGCCCCGCGCCGTCAGGCGGCGGAAGTAGCACGTGACATACCCCGCGTGGCAGGCGGCGACGCGCTGGCGCACAAGGAATACCAGCGACTTGCCCTCGCAGTCCACGAGCACTTGGCGGATATGCTGGATGTGGCCGGAGGTTTCCCCCTTCTGCATGAGCCGTTTGAGCGACCGCCGGTAGACGTAGACCGTCCCGGTCGTCAGGCTCTTGCGGAGGGCCGCCTCGTTGAGGTAGCAGAGCGTGAGCACCTGCTTCGTCGCGGCATCCTGGATGACCGACGGAATGAGGCCCTGCTCGTTGAACCGGATCGCCGCGAGCAGCCCGCGTAGCGTCATGGCCGCACCCGGATGTCCCGTGCTGCGAGCTCGCGCTTGAGTGTTCCGATCGTCAGCTCGCCGAAGTGAAAGAGCGACGCGGCGAGTGCTGCATCGGCGCCACCCACGGTGAGCGCCTGGGCGAAGTGTGTCGGAGTCCCCGCCCCGCCGGACGCGATGACCGGGATGCCGACCGCATCCGCCACCGCGCGCGTCAGCTCCAGATCGTAGCCTTGCTTCGTGCCGTCCCGGTCCATGCTCGTCAGCAGAATCTCTCCCGCCCCGCGTCGCGCCACTTCCCTGGCCCAAGCGACCGCGTCCTTCCCGGTCGCGGTCCGCCCGCCATGGGTGTAGACTTCCCATCGCAATTCGGAATGGGGAATGGGGAATGGGGAATCCGCATTCCGAATTCCACATTCCGAATTCCGCACTCGCTTGGCGTCGATCGCCACCACGATGCACTGGGCCCCGAAGCGCCGGGAGGCGTCGTCAATGAATGACGGCTCCTCGACCGCGCGCGTGTTGATGGACACCTTGTCCGCCCCGGCGCTCAGCAGCGCTCGGACATCCTCTACCGTTCGGATGCCGCCCCCGACGGTGACCGGCATGAACGCGACCGCCGCGGTGCGCGCGACTACGTCCAGGAGAATCGCCCGCTGCTCGTGGCTGGCCGTGATATCGAGGAACACCAGCTCATCGGCGCCCGCCGCGTCGTAGGCCCGCGCGGCCTCGACCGGGTCGCCGGCGTCGCGCAGCTGCACGAACCGGACCCCCTTCACGACGCGCCCTTTGTCCACGTCCAGGCACGGGATGATCCGCTTGGCGATCATCTCACCGCCGACGGGCGCCCGGAAGCCCGCGTCGGAGCGAGCGGGCCGCCGGGAGGCCGGGCCGTCCATGCCCGAGAGAATTCTGTCGGCCTCATGCCAACGCCTGCAGGGCTTGCCGGATGTCGATGGCCCCCTCGTAGAGCGCCTTGCCGACGATCGCACCCGCCAGTCCTTGCGCCTCGAGCATCGGGAGCGCCTTAAGATCTCCCATCGAGGCGATCCCCCCCGAGGCGATCACCCGCTTCGGCCCCACAGCAAGCACGTCTCGCAGTAGGTCCAGATTGGGCCCCTGGAGCATGCCGTCGCGGCTGACATCGGTGCAGATGACCGTCTCTACGCCCAGCGAGACGACGCGCCGTGCGAGCTCCTGTGGCGTCAGCGACGTCGCCGCCACCCAGCCGCGGGACACGACCTGTCCGGCCCGCGCGTCAATGGCCACGGCGATCTGCGCCCCGTAGCGGCTGGCCGCCTCCTGGATGAATGCGGGATCCTCGCACGCCTTGGTGCCCAAGACGACCCGCGCCGCGCCAATGCGCAGCGCTTCCGACAAGGTTGCCTGCGTGCGAATCCCGCCGCTAAGCTCCACACGCACACGGCAGCGGCGGATGATCGCCTCGGCGACCGGCAGGTTGATGTACGTTCCGTCGAACGCCCCGTTGAGGTCCACCACGTGCAGCCAGGTGGCCCC
>CAYJWO010000012.1:11487-12023 GCA_964373825.1 uncultured Planctomycetales bacterium | reverse complement strand
CAGCGCTGCCAGAGCCGCTCGACGTGCGCGGCGTCAGCCGCCGACGTCCACAACGCGCACGCGCCGCCGGCGGCCTCCGGTAGCTGTACTGACAAGCGCCACAGGTGGCGGTCGCGCATGTGCCGCAGCGCGCGCGGCGGCGTGCGCAGGTAGCGCCCCGCGCGCCAGGGCGCCAGCAGGAAGGGGTAGAGCGTGTGCCGCAGGTCCACGACCGCCTCCGGTCGGTAGCGCCACAGGGCCGCCGCCAGGCGCAGCCGTCCCCACACCGAGGCGTATGTGTCGGTGTCCACGAGCGCCTGGACTCTGGCGTCGCCGGCGAACAGCGCGTGCGCCCGCGCGCCCACGACCAGTGTCAGATGCGCCTCCGGAAACCGGCGGTGCACACGGCTGATGACGTCGCCGGCCAGGACCGCATCGCCGACGTTGGACGGGCCGATGATGAGGATGCGCCGTGGATCGGCCGAAGGCCGAAGGCTGGAGGCTGGAGGCTGTGAAGCAAGCCTCGAGCCTCGAGCCTCGAGCCTCGAGCCGTGCGA
>CAYJWO010000012.1:0-11477 GCA_964373825.1 uncultured Planctomycetales bacterium | reverse complement strand
TTCGGGGCGGCTGGGGGTTGGGGGTTGGGGGTTGGGGGTTCGTCACGAGACATGGTTGAGCAGTCGCAGGGCGGCTTGCTCCACTTCGTCAACGGGGATGGACGCCATGCCGGCATGCGGCGGCGCATCGGGACGGTAGCACGGCACCTCCGGGCAGCAGTCGGGATGGTGCAGGACGATCGTTCGGGCCGGATCGCCGAGCGGGCCGGTCAGCCGCGGCGACGTCGGCCCGTAGAGGCCCACGACGGGACGCCCCACCGCGGCCGCGATGTGCAGGATGCCGGTGTCGTTCGCGACGACGAGTGCTGCCTGCTCCACCGCCGCGCCGAGCTGGCGCAGCGTCGTCTGCCCGGCCGCCGCGATGGCCGGGCAGCGCATTGAGCGCGCGACGGCGGCCGCGATGGGGGCATCCTCCGGCGCCCCGGTCAGGAGGACGCGCATGCCCGCTCGCTGCGCGAGGCGGTCGCCTAGGGCGGCGAATCGCTCTAGCACCCACCGCTTGTGCGGCCAGTTGGCGCCGAGATGCAGAATGGCGAGACGATCGCCCACCGCTACCCCGAGGGTGGCGAGCCAAGCTCGCGCGGCCGCGCGCTCGGGCGCGCTGACGACGTACTCGCACGGGCCCGGGACCGCCGGCAGCCCCACGGCGTCCAGCAGCGGCAGGTAGGTATTGGCCTTGTGCACCGGTGTCGCCGCGTGATGGACGCGATGCGTCAACAGCCACCCGCTCTTGCCGCGGGCCCACCCGACGCGCTGTGGAATCCCGGCGAGTGCCGCGAGCAGCGCGCGGGTGAGGCTGGCGCGCAGGATGAACGCGGTGTCGAACCGCTGCCCGCGCAACCCGCCGGCGACCCGCCACACCCGGAACAGCTCCGTCGGCGCGCGCGACTCCCGGTAGTCCAGCATCGCGTTGATCCGCGGGTTGTGCTGGAGCACCTCGCGGCAGCTCGGCCATCCGAGTGTTGCGATGAACGCGTCCGGACGCTGCTCGCGCAGCGCGCGCAGGAACGGCGTCGCGAAGAGCGTCTCGCCGATCCAGTTGGGCAGCACGACGAGCACCCGCTGCATCATCGCCGCTCGCTCAGCACCTCACGGTAGACCGCTTCGATCTGCTCCACCATCCGTGTCAGCGAATACCGCTGGCTCACCACGGCGCGGGCGTCTTCGCCAGCGGCTCGCGCGGCGTCCGGCTGATGCAGCCAGTGGAGGATCGCGCGGGCGAGCGCGACCGGATCGTCCGGCTCGACGGCCAGTCCGACTCGGCTCTCATCCAGCACCCACGTCGCCCCCCCGCCCTGCCGCACGGCGACGATGGGCCGGCGGGCCGCCATCGCCTCCAGCAAGGACAGCCCGAACCCCTCCCGCTCC
The DNA here is from genome assembly GCA_964373825.1 of uncultured Planctomycetales bacterium. GTDB lineage: Bacteria > Omnitrophota > Gorgyraeia > Aquiviventales > Aquiviventaceae > CAYJWO01. Next base: position 10,109 of record CAYJWO010000012.1, on the reverse strand, counting down.
GCCGGCAGGAAGACAAACACATCCATGAGGGAAAGCGCTGCGTGGGTGTCCGGCAGTGTTCCGGCAAAATGGACAGCTCGTCCGACGCCCTGCTCCCGGGCGAGCGCTTCAAGTCGGGACCGCTCCTCGCCGTCCCCGACGATCAGGAGCCGCGTGGCCGGTGCAACGAGACGAATCGCCGGGAGGCTGCGGATGAGCCGATCGATACCCTTCGATGCGACCAGGCGGGCGATCGTTCCGACGACGGGATCACCGGGTGCCAGGCCCAGGCGATCCCGCAGCTCCTGTTGCGCTGTGGGATCCGGAGAGGTGCTGAACCGCTCCACGTCGATGCCGTGCGGGATCAGGCGCAGGCGGTCGGTCGGCACACCGAACGCGCGCTGCAGATGGTCGCGGACCGGAGGGCTGATGGCGATCGTCCGCTGGCCGGTGCACGGCCACAGCCGGCGTCCCAGGTTCCACCGGTAGAACCCGTGCCACGTCGTCACGTAGGGCACACGGAGGCGGCGTGACAGCCGGTCCGCCACGACCTGCCCGACCCGCGTGTGGGCGTGGAGGAGGTCTACCGGTTCCTGCTGGAGACATCGGGCGAGCTGCGACGACGCGCGCCACACCGACGGGCTGAACTCGACGCTCGTGCGCAGGGGGACGCCCCAGAGTGCTACCCCAGCGCGCGCGAACGCCGGCGACAGCGCTCCCCCGCCCGACGCGACAACCACCCCATGCCCCCGCTGCGCCATGGCCTGGGAGACGACCAGGACGTACTGCGCAATCCCGCCGATATCGAGGTGCGATGCAACATGAAGGACGCGCATGAGAGTGGCCTAGCGGCCCAGTGGCCCAGTGGTCAGGGGCTTTTCTCGACGCTCGAGGAGCGCGAGGACGGCGGCGAGGACTTCGTCGAGGGTGATGCGGCGCATGCAGGCGTGGGTGATCGTCCGGCAGCGCGTCGCGTAGCACGGGCTGCAGAACACGTCCTTCTGGATCACCGCCCCGCGAAACGCGGGCGGCAGGTGGCGGCCGGGATCGGTCGGACCGAACAGGGCGACTGTCGGCGTGCCCATCGCAGCCGCCAGATGCAGCGGAGCCGAATCGTGCGCCATAAAGGCGTCGCAGCGCCCGATGAGGCAGGCGAGCTCCATGAAGCTGGTTTGGCCGACGGCCACAGTCGGCTGCGACGCCATGCGCTCCACGAGCGACGCGGCCAGCCCGCGCTCATCGGGCCCGCCGGTCACGACGACATGCACCCCGCGCTGTGCGAGCGCATCGCACAGCGCCGCCCAGCGCTCCAGCGGCCAGCGCTTCGTGCGCCAGCGGCCGCTGCCGCCGGGATGCACCCCGACCACCGGGCGCCGATCACCCGCATACGTCTCTGGAATCCATCGCGCGGCCGCCTCCTGCTCCTGCGCGGACGGCCACAGCTCCAGCACATCCGCCTCCGGCGGGATGCCGCTCTGCCGCAACAGATGCTGCTGGTGGGCCAGCGGTGTCAGCACGACCTTCGGCAGCCGCACCCCGCGGCTCAAGAGCCATCCGTAGCGCCGCCGGTAGCCGATGCGCATGGGGATCCCCGCCAGGTAGGCTAGGAGGTGTGTGAGCCGGCTGTTCTGCAGATCAACGGACACGTCGAAGCATCCGCGACGGACCCGCCCCAGGAGCGACCACGCCCGGAGCACCCCCGCAAGCCCGCGGTGCTGCTGGTGGATGATCAGGTCATCAAGGTAGGGGCAGCGCGCCACCACCTCGTAGGCGGCGCGGCCGACGACGAGTGCCACGTGGCTCTTCGGGTAGCGCTGGCGGATCGCCCGCAGGCTCGGCGTCGAGAGCACGACGTCGCCGAGGGCGCTGAGCTTCCAGATGACGACGCGGGGCCGCTCCAGGCACTCCTGGTAGACGTCCAGCGTGCGCTCCACCATCCGGTCCACGTGCCACTCGCGCTCGACGCGCGCGCGCCCCTCGGCGATGCAGCGGGCGCGCAGGTCGGCATCGGCGCACAGCCGTGCGAGAGCGTCGGCGAGTATCTCCGCGTTGCCCGGCGGCACGAGCAGCCCGCTGACGCCGTCCTCGATCAGCTCCTCCAACGCCCCGAGGCGCGAGGCGACGACGGGCCGGCCCACGGCCTGCGCCTCCACGACGCCGCGCCCGAACGATTCCGGATACGTCGAGGGCACGGCGATGAGGTCGCACGACGCGATGAGCTGCGGGATGCCCTCCCGCCGCCCCACCCACTCGATCGCGCGCTCCACCTTGAGGCGGCGGGCCAGCGACTCCAGCTCGCGCTGCCATCTGTCACCGGCGGTACCGCCCGCCAGCACCAGGGTGGCGGGCACGCCGCGGCGGGCGAGGAGGGCGGCCGCTTGGATCGCCGTCGCCTGCCCCTTCAGCGGGCTGAAACGCCCGATCACCCCGACGCGCCACGGACCGTCGTGCGGCATCGTCGGCGGCTGCAACGCGAACTCGTCGAGGTCCACGCCGCGCGGGACGACGCGCAGGCGCTCGCGGGGCAGCCGGAACGTCTCCAGCAGGTAGCGGCCCAGCGCTTGCGAGGGGGCGATGACGAGCTGGCCCCACATCATCACGCGGGACGCCGGGTGCGGCCGGTAGAATCCGTGCGCGGTTGTCACGAACGGCCGCAGCGTCCGCCGGCTGGCGAGCCACGCGCTCCATGCTGGCACCCGCGAGCGGGCGTGGACGAGGTCGACGCCCTTCGCCCGAATGAGCTCCGCCAGCGCCGGCGCGCACGACGCAATCGTCCGCAGCGACTTCTGATCCACGGGCAGGTGGTAGTGAGACGCTCCCGACTGGACGAGCGGCTCCACCAGCTCGCCGCCGGCCGACACGACGCTGACCTGGTGCCCGCGGCGGATGAGGCCGCGCGCGAGGTCAAGCACCCCGCGCTCGACGCCGCCGACCGACAACCGTGGGAGGACCTGCAACACGTGCATTACGGCACGAGGTCCACGGTCCACGGCCCACGGTCCACCGTGAGCTCTCCTGGTCGTGGACTGTGGACGGTCGATTGTGGACGCCGTTGAGTCATATCACAGGAGGCGGGCGAGGGCGTCGCCGAGGAGTACGGTGTCGTCGAGCCGCCGCGGCGGCCGCCCCGCCGCCAGGCTGAGGCGCATCGCGTGCGCGGCCTCCGGCAGCGGAGCGAGGCGCACGAAGCCGTCGGCCGCGAGCTGCCGCAGGAAGACGCGGGCTTTCGTCGGGGCCTGGCGGTCCGGATGGCGCAGGGCCGGCTCCACGACGACGACCTGGCGTCCGCTGGCGCACGCCTCGGTCACCATTGAGACGCTCTCTCCCGTCACCACCGCGAGGTCCGCCCAGCCCAGCATCCCTTCCATCGTCCCGTCGAGCGCGTCCCGGCTGGCCAGCAACAGCAGGCGACACCGGGGCTGCTGCCCGAAGCGGGCGGCCAAGACGCGCTCCACTTCGGGCGACGTCCGCCGCGACGTGGTCACCAGGCACCAGGCGTTCGCCTCCTCGCACACGCTGAGCACCTGGGTCGCCAGCGCCTCGGCAAACGCAGGACTCAGCCGGTAGGCGGCCGAGTCGCCGCCGATCATCACGGCGACAACCGGGTGGCGCCGCCCGCCAACGACGCCAGGCGCGTCGCCCCGGAACCTCGGATGGGCCGCGAGGCGGTCCCGCGCCTCGCGCAGCGTCTCTTCGCGCAGCTGGGTCACCGCCCCGTGGACCTCGAGGAGATTGCGCCGACGCGGCAGCCGGTCATGGCGGGGTGCCACCACGAGGCTAAAGCGGTAGAGCGGCAGCGGGGCCGGGTTCATCAGCACCACCGACTTCGCCCCCGCCAGCCGCGCGCAGAGGAGGTTGATGGGTGCTCCGGCCGCACCACACGAGATGACGACATCCGCGGCGCGCGTCAGCAGCGGGCGGGCGGCCTCCCACTGCAGGACCGCCCGCAGGCAGGCGGCCGCTCCCAAGCTGCCCGGCATCCACCCGGCCCAGACGACTGCGACCGCGCGGGCGAAGCGGCTGCGGTAGCGCACCTCGACCACGTCCTGTGCCACGGCAGAGGGAACGCTTGATCGCTCGCGCAGCATCTGAGCGACCGCCAGCGACTGCTTGAGGTGGCCGGCCTTGCCGTCGCTGAGCACGAGCAGTCGGCGCGCCGGCGTGTGCTTCCATCGCTTGTGCACCCAGAGCCACTGCGCGGGATCCTCGGTGATGTGGCGGGCGAGTAATACGGCGAATCGCGTGATGCCGTCGCGGACCGCCTCCGGCTTAGGTGCCCCGCCGTCCAACGTGATCGACGGCTCAATGACCAGCCGGTGGCGCGGTCCCCGGAGGCGGTGGATGAACGCCGGCACGATGAGTGCCTGCCGGGTGTAGGCCAACTCGAACGGCCCGGTGGCGAACAGCGCCGGGCGCCCGAAGAAGTCGACGAACAGCCCCTGGCGGCTCGCCTGGTCCCCGACGATGCCGATGAGCTGCCGGGCGTCGAGGCCGGCGAGCAGTTGGCGCATCGCACTCCCCTTGTGGATGACCCGACAGCCTTTCGATTCGCGGTAGGACACGAGCAGCCGGTACAGCTTTGGCAGCTTCTGCTGCGCGCGGGCGAGTGCCAGGATGGGGTGGCCCTGCAAGGCGGCGACGATGGAGCACAGTTCCCAGTTGCCGAAGTGGCCCGTCAACAGGATCACCGGCCGCCCGCTGCCGACCGCGGCCTCGAAGTGCTCCTGGCCTTCCACAGTGATGTACCGATCCATATAGGCCGCGTCGATGACGGGCAGCCGCAGCAGCTCCACGAGGCCGGCCCCCATCTCGCGAAAGCAGCGGCGAATGGTCCGCCGCGCCTGCCACGGCGTGAAGCGCTTGTCGAACGCCGCCTGGAGGTTGCGGACCCCGATGCGCGCGCGCTTCGGCCGCACCCAGTACGCGAGCCCTCCGAGCCGCCGGCCGATCCAGACGGCCAGCGTCGGCGGCAGCCGGCACAAGAGCCAGCTGAACCCCTTAACCAGTGCACAGGCGATTGAGTCGAGCATCCAGGAGATCTTCCCCGGTCAGCAGCCGCAGTCGAACCGCGAGCACCCACACCCGCGGCCCCGCCGGCCCCTCGGCTACAACCGATTGCAGCCGCACCCAATCCTTCTCCGTCGTGACGAGCGCGTCTACCGGCTCGCGCGAGGCGCGCGCGCAGACCGCGCGCCAGTCGTTGCCGTCGTAGCGGTGGTGATCCGGAAACGCCGCGTGCCAGACGACGGCGGCATCGTCGCGCCGCACCGTCGCCTCGAAGCCGGCTGGATCGCCGATCGACGAGACGAGCCCCACGCGGCGGCCCTGCAGCGAGGACGGTGCCGGCGGTGATCCGCCGCGCCCGTCGAGCAGCTTGACCGGCTCGTGCACAGCGGTGAGCACGTCGGCATGCGGGGCGAGGCGGCTGACCTGCTCGCACAGGGCGGCGAGCCGCTCTCGAGCCTCGTCGGCCTTCGTGATGATCACGACGTGCGCCCGCCGCAGCGCGGCCAGCGGCTCGCGCATCGGCCCGCGCGGCAGCAGCGCATGGCCCTCAAACGGCGTGCGGGCGTCCAGCAGCACGATATCGCAGTCGCGATGCAGCCGGCGATGCTGGAACCCGTCATCCAGCACCAGCGCGTCCGGCCGCCAGCGCTCAAGCGCGAGCCGTCCGGTCTGATCTCGCCGTCGGCCCACGACGACCGGAATGCCCTCCAGGTGCCTGGCCAGCAGCTGCGGCTCATCGGCAACCGTCGCGACGCCGCTCCCCGAGGCGCCCTGCACCGTCAACTGTCCCTGCCGACTCTCGACCCAGTACGTCGCCGCCGACCCGCCGTACCCGCGGGATAGGATGGCGAGGCGCTGGCCCGCGCCGGCCAGCTTTCCGGCGAGCAGCTCGACGCACGCGGTTTTCCCGGTGCCGCCGACGGTCAGGTTGCCGACGCTGACGACCGGGCACGGCAGCCGAACGACCCACGCCCTACCCTGATCGTACGCGGCGTTCCGGATGGCGACCGCGCCACGAAAGACGGCGGCCGCGCCGGAGAGCACACCGCACGCGACGAGATCTGGCGGGGAGGTGGGCTGGTGCAATGTGGCGAGCCGCCACCAGGCGTCGTGGAGGAAACGCCGCATAGCCTCATATTGTAGGCCGCGGCGACGGAGGGTGTCAAAACTCGTCCTGCCGGTGCCGGGTGACCTGAATAGGGCTCCCGGCGCGCCCGCGAGCGACTCGCGGGCGTCAGCCCGGCGGAGGCGGACGATCGGTTGAGGACGGCCGCCGTTGTCCGACGAGCCCTTGCCGGGCGAGGAGTTCGGCGGCCGGTCCGCTGCCGCCGGGCGCCCGGACGCCCGTGTCGGAGCGAGCGGGCCGACGGGAGCCCGTGCTGCGACGGGCAACTAGTCCAGGAGGGGCCGGAGCGCGGCCAAGGTGCGGTCGGCGACGCCGCGGGAGCGTTCCACGACCGCCTTGGCCCGCAACCCCATCTCGGTGGCGCGCGCGGGGTCGCCGAGCAGTCCCTGGAGGGCGGGCAGCAGCTCCTGCGGTGTAGCCAACTGGACGATCGCCTGCTGCGCGCGCAGCGGCGGCATGATCGCCGGGAAGTTGTCCATCGACGGGCCGCAGACGGCGGCCTTGCCGAGTGCTGCGGCTTCCAGCGGGTTTTGGCCGCCGTGCCGAATCAGGCTGCCGCCGATGAACACGACGCTCGCCAGGGCGAGGTACCGTGGCAGCTGCCCGAACGTGTCCACGACCGCGACGTCCCACGCCTCGCCGGACGGGCTCGATGCGCGCATGGCGCGATACCCCGCCCGCCGGACTAGTATCTCCACCTCGCCGAGCCGCTCGAGATGCCGCGGGGCGACGATGAGCCGCAGCGACGAGTGGCTCGCTCGCAGCGACCGGAGAACGTCCAGGAGGACTGCTTCTTCGCCACGATGCGTGCTGGCGGCGACGAGCACGGGGTGATCCTGCATCAGCTGGAGCTCTCCGCGCAACCGGGCGATGGCTTCGCGGTCCGGCTGGCCGGCCACGCTGGCGTCCCACTTGAGGCTGCCGCCGACCTGCACCCGGTCGCGCGGAGCACCCAGTGACATGACGCGCTCGGCGTCCTCCGCCGTCTGCATGAGATAGACATCAACGCCGGCGAGCGTGGGGGCGAGCCACCGCTGGACCCGACGGGACCGGCGAAACGCCCCTGCGGACATCCGGCCGTTGACGACCGCCACGGGAATGCCCCGGGCCTTCGCCCGCTCGATGACGCGCGGCCACAGCTCGGACTCCATGAGGATCAGCGCCTTGGGCTGCAGCGCGTTGAGCGCTCGGTCCACGCACCCGCCCAGGTCCAGCGGGAAGCAGATCGCCGCTGCCAGCCCGTCGACGTGCTTCGCCGCCACGCGATAGCCGCCGGCTGTCATCGTCGAGAGCACGATCGGCGCGCGCGGGTAGGCGCGCGCAAGTGCTTGGAGCAGCGGCCGTGCGGCCATCACTTCCCCGACGCTGACCGCGTGCACCCATAGCGACTGGCGGCCGGCCAGCGTCTGACGCAGCGTGGCCGGGTAGCGCCCAAGGCGCATCGACCAGCCCCGGTGCGGCAGCCGCCGCCGCCACACGGCCATCGGCACGTACAACACGTAGCCGAGCAGGTACAGGAATTCGTACAGGATCCACATCGTTAGTGACAAGTGACAAGTGCCAGGTGACAGGTGTGGAACGCGCACGCGCTCTTTAGTCCTCCACGTGTCACGTGTCACTTGTCACCTGTCACTGTGGTCATGCGCGGGGATGCGCCTGGTCGTAGACTTTCTTCAGCCGCTGCGGGCTGACGTGCGTGTAGATCTGCGTGGTCGACAGGCTCGCGTGGCCCAGCAGCTCCTGGACGCTGCGCAGATCCGCCCCCCGCTCCAGCAGGTGCGTCGCGAAGCTGTGCCGCAGGCTGTGCGGCACGATGGCACCCGGCAGCTGGGCGAGCCGCGCGTAGCGGGCCAGCAGCCGGTCCACCTGGCGCGCCGTCAGCCGGGTCAGTTTCTGGCTGACGAACAGCGCGTCGGAAACCGGCAGCCGCGTCGCGCTCGCGCGCTCCTCGAGGTAGGAGCGCTTCGCCTCCAGGTAGCGGTGGATCGCGTTGAGCGCCGGGTGGCCGACGGGGCAGAGCCGCTCCTTCTTGCCCTTGCCCCGCACGATCACCGTGCCGGAGACGTCGTCGAGGTCGCGCAGGTTCAGCCCCACCAGCTCGCTCACCCGGATCCCTGCCGAGTAGAGCGTCTCGAGCAGCGCTCGGTCGCGCAGCAGCAGCCACCGGTCGCCGGCGGGAGCGTCGAGGAGCCGCTCCACTTGCCGCTCATCGAGGTAGGCCGGCAGCCGCTTCTCCTGCCGCGGCGTGGGCACGGCGGCGGCCGGGTTGTGTTCCAGCTGCCCCTCGCGGCAGAGGTACCGGAAGAAACTGCGCAGGCAGGAGAGTTTCCGCGCGATGCTGCGCTTCGATAGCCCCGTGCTGCTCAGGTGCGCGATGAACCGCCGCACGTCCATCGGGGTGACGGTCAGGGGCCGGTGGTGGCCCAGGAAGCCGAAGAATTGGTGCAGGTCGATCCGGTAGTTCAGGCAGGTGAGCTCGGAGGCATTGCGCTCCACCCGGAGATATTGGAAGAACCGCTCAACCGGCGGGAGCGGCCTCATCGGGGGACGGCGAGGCCTCGCCGTCCGTCTTGGGCAGGCGACGGGCCGTGTGCCGGCAGGCCGGATACTTGGAGCAGCCGTAGAACCGTCGCCCCCGGGCCCGCCGTTCGACGAGATCGCCGCCGCATCCCGGTTCCGGGCACGTGACGCCCGAGGGCACCGGCTTGGCGTTCTTGCAGTCGGGGTAGCCGGAGCAGCTCATGAACTGCCCGAACCGCCCCCACTTGATCACCATCGGCTTGCCGCACTGCTCGCAGGTGTACGGCGTCGGGATGACCTCGCGCTTGACCTCCCGCATCTTCTCCTGGGCGGTCGCGACCCGCGCGGAAAACGGGGTGTAGAACTCGCGCACCACCGCGACCCATTCCCGGCCGCCCTCCGCCACGTCATCCAGCTCGCCTTCCATCTGCGCCGTAAACGCCAGGTCGAGCACCTCCGGAAAGTGCTCCACGAGGAGCTCCGTCACGATGCGGCCCAGCTTCTGCGGCACCAGGCTGCCGCTGATGCGGCGCACGTAGTCGCGCCCCACCAGCGTTTGGAGCGTCGGCGCGTAGGTGCTCGGCCGGCCGATGCCTGCGTCTTCGAGCGCGCGCACGAGCGTCGCGTCGGTGTAGCGGCGCGGCGGCTTGGTGAAGTGCTGGCTGGGGGTCGCGCGCAGGAGGGCTAACGGATCGCCGGGCTTCAGCGGCGGCAGCATCCCCTCCGGCAGCTTGCCGTCGTCCGGCTCTGTCTCCTCCGCATCCTGGTAGACCTTCGTCCAGCCGGCGAAGAGGTTCGTGCGGCCGTTGGCCTTGAGCTCGAACGGCCCGGCCGCCACCTGGACGCTCACCACCCGGTCCACCGCGTCCGCCATCTGGCTGGCCACGAACCGCTGCCAAATGAGCCGGTAGAGCGCCGCCTGCTCCCTGGTGAGGGAGCCTGCCACCGCGTCCGGCGTTCTGGTGACGTCGGTCGGGCGGACCGCCTCGTGCGCTTCCTGCGCGGTCTTTTTCGACCGGTAGCGCCGCGGCTCGGCCGGCAGCGACGGGCGGCCGTACAGCTTCGGGATGAGCTCGCGCACCGCCTTCAGGGCCACCGTGGCGATCTGGACCGAGTCGGTGCGCATGTACGTGATGAGGCCGACGGATCCGGCTGACCCCAGCTCCACCCCCTCGTAGAGCTGCTGGGCGATCTGCATCGTCCGCGCCGAGGCGAAGCCAAGCTTGTTGAACGCCTCCTGCTGCAGTGTGCTGGTGGTGAACGGCGGCTTCGGGTAGCGCTTCTGCTCTTTTTCTTCAACCTTCGCGACGCGAAACGACTGCTGCCGCAGCCGCTCCGTGATCCCGTGCGCCTCGGCCTGGGTCTTCAGCTCGGCTTTCTTGCCGTGGATCTTGTCGAGCTGTGCTGTGAAGGTGGCGGTCTGCCCCGTCTTGGTGAGCTGGGCCTCGATCGTCCAGTACTCCTGCGACACGAACGC
>CAYJWO010000011.1:8562-12077 GCA_964373825.1 uncultured Planctomycetales bacterium | reverse complement strand
TGCGGCAGTGCTCGGCGCAGGGCTTGCCGCACGCCGCCCAGCGCATGGGACAACGGCCGCAGCTCCTGTGTGGGATCCGGACGCGGGGCTCCGGCCGGCACGAGCGCACAGATGTGGCGATCATCCGTTGTGACGAGGAGGGCGCCGGGATCCACGGCGCCCGGTAGGGTTTCCGCGGTGATCCGGGCGTCACCCAGCCACAGGTCCATGGGCTCAACCGCCTCGGCCAGCACCTGGAGCATCATGACCAGGCGCCCCGCGGACTTCCTCCAAGTCTCATCCGGCGCGCCCCGGTGCAGGTCCTCCCGGAGCGTCAGCGCCCGATCCAGGACCAGTCGCGTCACCCGCAGCCATGTGGAGGCGCGTTCATCCATCGGGGTTTCGCGCGCGAGCTCCTCCGCCAGCGCGCGGGCGCGGGCGGCCAGCGCTTCCCCTACGTCCGGGCGATCCGCTGCCGGCCAGGCGGTCATCGTCTCGTCAATCCACGCTAGCCGAGCCTGTAACGCCACCTCCCGGGTGGTGAGCTCCTGCCCCAGGGAGAGCAGCTCATCGGCGTACGTCTGGGCCTGCACCAGCAGGAGGCGCCCGCGCGCCGCCAGCTCCCTGAAGCTGCGGGACTGGGCTGTGAATCGCCGGCGCACCGGCCGCAGCTGCTCGGCGGCCGCTTCCGCGGCGTCGAGGACCAGCTCCAGCGCGCCCTCCCGCAGCGCGCGCACCCCGTCCACCGCGCTGCGCTCCTGCGAGGTGGCCGCCGGGACGCGCCGAATTGCCTCCGGAGTGAAGCGATGGCGAGGGCCACCTGTCAACTGGTAGAGGCGGCGGACTCGATGTCGCTTCGGGATGACATCGAGGAGCTGCTCCGCCAGCGCGGCTTGACCCGGATCGACCAGATCCTGGTGCAACGTGCCGACGCGGGACGTGTCATCGATGAGCTGCGCGACCAGGTGAATGGCTTGCTCCAGGCTGACGCCAAGCTGCCGGGCGCGGGTGACGAAGCGGTCGGGCAGTTGGGTGCGCAGGAGGTGCTCCACCCACTCATGAAGGAGGGTGTCGTGCTCAAACGTCGCGCGGATGCGCTCGAACTCGCTGAACCAGCGCTCCGGCGGGCCGGTGTGGTGGCCCTCGGCGATCCAGACCAGCCAGGCGTACGCGGTCAGTTGCGCTTCGTACAGCGCGACGGTTCCGTCGGGCAGCAGGACGCCCATCGCGCGCTGGCGCCGCAGAATCGCGTCCGCCTGCTCGGTCAGCTGGCGCCACGGGCTGTCGGGCTCATCCTCAACGGTCTGTAGCGCAGCGCGGACCAGCCGGTCCACGTACGCCATCTCCGGCAGGTGCGCGGGGACTTCGTTGATCACCGCCAGCCGTTGGCGCGCCGCGCGGGCGAACGCGCCGAGCGTCATCCCCGGCTGCACATCGATCTCGAAGGCGGTCCGCAGCTGTGCCCAGAGGTCGTCACGCAACACCACCGGCTTGTCGGGATGCACCGGGCCGGCGGCGAGGTAGAGCAACACCCACGCGAGCTCCTGCAGCACCTCGCGCGACGTCCCGTCACCAGGCGGCGGTGCCGCACTATGCTTCTCGCGCAGGAACGCCTCGAAATCCGCCGGGGGGTCTAGGCGGATGAACCCGGCGGGGTCGTCGAGCCGCCCCTGGATCATCCCGCGGCAAGCGAAGTCAAACGGCAACTGCCCTTCCTTCTTCCACGTGTTCGTCCCCTGATCATGCACGTGCCACTCATCGAACACCGTCGGCACCGAATAGGCGTCGCGGACCAGCGAGCCGTGGTTGAACATCACGGTGAACAGCGCTGCGGTGTCGTGGGACACGTCGAGATGCCGGCGCAGCACGCTCAAGAAGGCGTCGCGGGTGCGCAGGTCCCATGCTTCGCGGTCGCTGCGTCCAGCACTGGCGTGCGCCAGCTCGCGGATCTGCACCCACGACTCCATGTAGGTGGCATTGAGCTGCTCGAGCCCCGCCTCGCCCAGGCCGCCGTAGATCGTCAGATGCGCGCGTCCGCTGTGCGTCTCCCAGAGAGCGAGCGCCTCGCGCTCATAGCGCCCTAACAGCTCGTCGAGGGCGAGCATCGGGTCAGACGCCGCGGGAGACGCAGGGATCGGTTCCTGCGGTGCCGACGAAACTGCGGGAGCGGCTGGCGGCGGCTCCTCGGCGCTCAGAATCGCCTCCACCGCGTCCAGCGCCTCGTCCGCTTGGGGCCCCACGGCCTGCAGGGCAACCGCCTGCCCCGGGCCCGCGGCCAGCATGAGCAGGCCCAGCGCATCATCCGCCGCAGCCGACTGAGTGTCGGTAGCCATGAGCATGGTCGTTCTGGGCAGGAAACGTTTCGCGGTGTCGGCTACCTGGGTGCTGTTGCGCGCGTGCAACCCGAGCCGGCTGGCGATCGTGACGGAGCGCTCCTGTGCGTGCGGCAACTGCGGGCGTCCTGCGCGAACAGCCACATCCTCCGGCCGCATGCCGGCTAGCACGTCCTCAAGGGTTGCGAAGGTGAAGACCGCTGGCAGCCGCACGCGGCGCGCCTGCTCCAACGCCTCGCGCAAGGGCTTCGCCAACACGACCGGTTTGCGCGGATCGGCGATCCGTGCTAAGAGCCTCAGGGCACGCTCGGCCGCGTCCGCCAGGAGCTCATTGGAGCCTCCTGCCGGCACATCCAGTCGGACCATGCCCCGCACTCGGTCCTCCCGATCCGCGTTGAGCGGTCCGATGAGCACCCCGCGCAGCCAGCCGGCATGCTGAGCGACCTGCAGCCGCGGTTCGCCGTCGCGCTGCACGGGCTCCGCGGAATCATCATGGACATGGTTGTAGAGGCCGGGGGCCGACCGGAAGCTGTAGTGGCCGTGCAGCATCGGTTCGGTCCTGAGGACAAAGAGGACGGTATCATCCACCGCCTCGGTGAGATGGGCGCGCAGTTGCGTCGCCAACACGATCGGGTCGTCCACCCCATGCACCGGCAGACTGACCTTCCCGACCCCCACCGCCTCAGCGCCGAGGAGGTCGGACTGCCCTGCGAAAGACGCCAGCCGGGATCGGTGGAGCCACGACGGGTGTTGGCCTTCCATCCGGTCGAGGAACTCGACGACGCTTCGGAACGGCCCGGCGCGTCGGACTTCATGCCAGAGCGCGCGCGCGAACTCCTCGTGCTGCTGCCGCGGGCGGGGATCGTGCTTGAGCCACGCCCGCACCGCGCGTCGCAGCCGCCACAGCGATGTGTGGCCGCGGAGCTTCGGAACGGACTGCCGCACCATGCCGACCACCGGCAGCAGCATCGCCGCCATGACGACGACGATTGCGGCAACCGTCCCCCAGGACCCCATCGCGTCCCAGATCGCTTGCGGCTCCACGCCGACGAGCCCAGCGGGGACGGCCGCGGCCATCCGCTGGCTCCACGGGCGATCCCCGGATGGGGTCGGTGCCCCGGCCGCCGGGCCGGATCCCTCGAGCAGCAAGGTGGTCCGGTCAAACAACCCCGCCAGCGCGCCGATGCTGCGTCCACTCAGCTC
>CAYJWO010000011.1:0-8552 GCA_964373825.1 uncultured Planctomycetales bacterium | reverse complement strand
GCTTGCGGCTCCACGCCGACGAGCCCAGCGGGGACGGCCGCGGCCATCCGCTGGTTTCGCGGGCGCGCGTTGGCCGACGAACCGGACCCTTCAAGCAAGAGGGTGGTCCGGTCGAACAACCCTGCGAGCGCGCCGATGCTGCGTCCACTCAGCTCCGGTAGGACCACGGTCACGCTGGGCCGCCCTTCATCGGCGAGCGCCTGGGCGACACCGGCTTGCATGTCGTTGGCCACATCCTGCAGCCGGTAGCCGTCCAGCAGGGGCGGGACGAGCTCACCCGCCGCCCCCCCGCGACTGACCGGGGTCGTGAACGCGTTGTCCCGCTCGATCTTCACGAACACCGTGAAGACCGTGTTGGGACCGTTGAGCATGCCTTCGAGGAGGTCGTGCTGACCCGTTGTGCCTACCGCACCCTCCGTCACCATCCCGAGGGGCCACGTACGCCACCGGTAGAGCCACTTCAGCCACGAGCTGAACGTCCGGAGCGCCTGCGCGTAGAGGAACAGGACGTGGTGCCGGCGCTGCTCGGCGTGGGCGCGCTGGATGATGGCGAGCCGTTCCGCGTCGGCAAGGTCCACCGCCGCGTAGCCCTCAAGAAACGCCCCGACATCCGCTCCTGCCATGAGCATCGGGAACAGTTCGTTGGGCGACAGCGGCGAGGCCGCGGCCATCCGGGCGGAGCGGCTGAGGCGAGTGAGCGGTGGCACCCCATCAGCCTCCAGCAGAAACGCGGGGAGCGTCCCTTCAGGAGCCGACGTCGTCGCGACGATGTGGCCGCGAGACGCACTCAGCCAGCCGGCCAACCGCGCGTAGTGGGGAATGGCCGCACTCGTATCGTTGGGAGAGGCGAGCACCTGGAGCACCGTGCGCTGCGGATCCAAATAGCGGATCAGGTCATTGATGGCGGCGCGGTTGCGCGTCTCGTCCACGTAGTGGACGCGGACCGTATGCCAGGGCTGGCGCAGAGGTCCAAACGCCTCCACCAGCGCGTGGACCTTCAGGACCGCCGGGCGCGAGCCCGTGACAATGAGATCCGTCATCGGCTGACCGAGCGATTCCATCCAATTATGGAACCGCGCGGTGTACCGCTGGACCGCTCGGGGGACCTCGTGCGCCAGCCGTGCCCAGCGTCGGTCGCCTCTGAGCGCGACGATGGCGGGGGCGAGTGCTTCGCGGACGCGTGCCACGTCCGCGGGGGCCAGACCCATGAGGGAATCGTCCAGCGCGAGCGGAGCCCCAGACCGCACCGCGCTCACCCCTGTCTCGGTGGGCTGACCCTCCGCCCTCCGGCGCGCGAGCTTGGCGAATCGATCCTTGCCTAACTGGACCTTCGGCTGGATGAGCGGGTTGATCTCCAACAACGCCCCGAGTCGCACGGCGAACTCTTCACAAAAGTAGAGGAGCTGTCCGACCACGAACGCGTCCAGCTGCTCGCTGCCAAAGGTGAGATGCGGCCGGCCGCCAAGGTCGGGTGAAACCACCCCCTCTGGCCGATCGTCGAGCACGATGAAGAAGCGGTCGTTCGGTCCGCGCGTGAGCGAAGCCACCGCGTCGTTGCCGGAGGCAATGGCGACGAAGAACCCGCGTCCATCCTTGGCCAAGCTCTCGGCGAAGAGCTGCCGCAGCCAGTTGGCGAGCGAACGCATCCGGGAGGAGAAGGTCGTGACGACCAGCGTATCTTTGCCTCGGACCCACTCGAGGTACGCTGCCAGGGCCGCGGTCAAGGCGGGATTGGTCCGCGGATCGTCCGACTCGAGCTGGTCCTGGATCGCCCGCGCCCCGGCGAGGAGCTGGCGCACATCAACGCCGGCGTACGCCGCCGAGAGCAGCCCGCTTGGCGAGAGGACGGAGAACCGGCCGCCGACATCCTCCCGCGCGGTCGGGATGAACCACGTCGCGATGCGGTGCCGTTGGGCGAACGCCGCGAGCGGCCCGGTGCCGGCGTCGTTCGTCGTGATGACGAGGTGGTGCCGCAGCTCGGTTCGCGGTAGGCGTTGCTCGAGCCAGGCCACGATGAAATGCGCGTTGAGCAGCGTTTCCGTCGAGCCGGTCTTGGCACTGATGTACACGTCGGTCGTGCGCGGGTCGAGCCGTGCCAGGAGTCGGGCCATCTCGCGCGGGTCCGCGTTGTTCAGCGCGTGGAAGCGGGGGAACCGCCCGCGAATCTCCGGGACCAAGTTGTAGAGCGCCGAGCTAAACAGATCCTGCAGCGCGAGGTTGCCCAGCGCCTGGCCGCCGATGCCGATCAAGATGACGTCCGTGACCCCTGTCGCGATTCGGTCGGCGACATGCCGCTCGATTGACGCTAGCAGCGACTCCGGTTGTTGCGGCAACTGGCGGTAGCCCAGGCGCCCTGCCTCCCGCCAGCTCGCCCGAAGGGTTGCGCTGCGTTCAAGCGCCGGGGCCAACCCGGGCGGGAGGACCCCCGCGGTGTGCATGTCGCTGAGTCCTTCGACCCCGTGGAGGCCAATCCGCAGGCCGTGGTCGCCCAGCGAGAAGCTGATGTGCTGCCCCCGCACCGCAAAGAGCCGACGAATCCAGGCGTCATCCGGCACCACCGCGGCAAACTCCTGGTCGTGCACATGCACGAACGCGGCGACCAGCCCCAAGCCGCCCAGGGCGATGCCGCGAGCAGGGTCGTAGAGTGTTGGAGCGCGTTCCAGCTGTGCCGCCAC
Source organism: uncultured Planctomycetales bacterium (assembly GCA_964373825.1). Classification (GTDB taxonomy): domain Bacteria; phylum Omnitrophota; class Gorgyraeia; order Aquiviventales; family Aquiviventaceae; genus CAYJWO01. The sequence goes on along the minus strand of CAYJWO010000011.1, from coordinate 5,877 downwards.
GTCCATGAGCTCGTCACAGAGCGTCGTGTCGGGATCCGCGAGACGGGTGACGAACAGGCGCAACGCCTGGCGCGTCGCGGGCGGCAACGCCAAGAAGCGCTCCAGCTCATGCGCGGTGGCCAAGGTCTCTTCCATCATCTCTTCGTCGGGAGTCCGCGTGAACGCATCATGCCGCGCTTCGTTGGCCAACGAGATGAGGAGGAGTTGATCGGCCAGATACTGCGTGGCTCGTGGGAGGTCCTCGACGCGCTCCATCCCTAGCGAGGCGAGGAGCTGCCCCATCTCGGCTCGCCGAAGCTCCAGACGGACCCTGACGCCTTGGGCCGACATCTGCGCGTACGGTTGGAGGAGTCGGCGATCCACGTAGACGACGGGTCCCGCGCTGAGCGCGAAGGTGCCGAAGTCCTCGGAGAAGCGCATCGTTCGACCGGACAGGGCGATCGCGTTCAGGAGTTGCTGGAGCGGGTGGTGCCGCTGTCCGGCGTCGGACAGGGCGCGCTGGTAGCGCGCGTCGGCGCGGCTGCCTGGCCGCGTCATGCGCCGGCGAGCGGTCGTGGCCATGTCGGCGGTCGCCAGGTTCCGGGAGCGAGCGAGCGAGGCGGATTTGGCTCCCGCCAGCGTGCCGCGAATCCCCGGCGCTTCCGCCACGGCGCGCGTGCCCTCAGCCACGAGGAGCAAGATGACGTCCTCGGGCTCATGGAGCAGCCGCCCCACGAGCTCGTCCGAGACGAGAACCGTCCGCTCGCCGCGCCCGTACGCCAGGATTTCCAGCGGCTCGCCTCGCGCCCCCTGATCCAACATGCCGGTCAGCACCCGGGCCGCTGCCTGGGGCTCGTAGATGGCCAGAGCCTCTTGCGCCGCGCGGCGCGCCGCCTGCTGGGCCCGCCGACGTCCAGCGCTCACGAGCGGCTCCCCATCCAGGATGTCCATCGGTCCGACGCGGCGCGTGCGCAGCGGCCGCGACGTCTTCCAGGCGTCCAGCCCCTGAAGCAGCAACCCGAGCTGCTCGGTCTGCTCCGCCAGCTGCTCCCGGAGGCGACTCTCGACCGCCGTGCCCTTCACGGTCTCTCTCCGCTCCTGAGCTCCCAGCAGCAGCGCAGACAGCCCCCTGAGCGGGTTCAGCCGGTCGCTCACAAACTCCTCGATGGCGCTGGCGGCCCCCGCGTCAGGCACCGCGGTGGCCACGCCGTCACGGACCTGCTGGGCGCGCGCCACCAGGGATCGGACCAAGCCGAGGTTGGTGATTCCGCCCGGCTGGTCCAGCGCCTCGTGGTGCAGCGCGTGCAGGCGCTGCACCGCGTCCCGCAATCCCTGGACGACCTCGGTTGATGCGGCAATCGGCGTTCCGCGGCGCGGCCGACGCGCCCAGACCCCGAGGAGTGCGAGGCCCATGAGCAGCCCGATCCACCAGGCCTCGGCCACCCCTCCGTGCTCCACCAGGAACGGCATCACCGCCGCGACCCCGCCCGTCGGACTCCCGGACCCTGAGCCGCCCTCGGACGATGGAGGCGTGGGGGCCTGCGCTAGCAACCGCTCCAGATCTTCGACCGCATGGCGGACGAGCGGTCGAAGCTCCGTTTGAAACGGCGAGTGCTCTTGCGTGACGACGAAGAAGACCCCTTCCTCATTGAGTACGCTGTAGCGGAGCGTCTCTTGACCAGGGGTGAAGAGGTGACTGAACAGGAGCTCCCCAAGATACACGGCCCCATCGCGGAAGCCGGCGTGGGCGATGTTGGAGTGCTCAACGTCGCTGCGCCAGCCGAGGGCGCTCTGGCCAATGGCGATTCGGAACCGAACGGGGCTCCCGCGGATGGGGCGTGCAGCGAGCCATCCCAAGAGCGCTTGCTGCTGATCCTCCGTGAGGAATTCGTCCACATCGCGCCTCTCGCCACGATACTTGTCCGGCTTGGTCACCCCGGTGCGGTAGGTGGGGACGTGCTGCACGGTGTAGGCCACGAGCTGGCCGTCTTCCTCCGTGATTTCCACGACCTTGCCCTGTTTGATTAGCTCGGCGATCACTGGATTTGCCTCTGGGGCTTTGGTACCTTTCATATCCCGGCTCCCGCTCGGCACCGAACGCGCTTCTGTATCGATCGAGAAGAGCCCTGGTGTCATGGTGATGCTCGCCACCACTGGCAGGGAGAGCGCTAGGACGAGGGCAAGAGCCACCAGCCAGCTCACAGCGCCCTGGGTCATGACCTGACTGGGATCAAGCAGCTGACTCAACGAGCCGAGAGACGGGAGGAAGAGGTGTGCCCCATCTCGCTTGGACGCAGAAGACCTCCGCGAGGCATCGTGCGGCGGTGGTGTTCGCTCTTCACGTAAGCGCCGTTCGAACTTCCTTACTGCCTGCTCGATCGTGTGCTGCAGCGGACGGATCTGCGGCTCCAGCACTCCCACCGACGTATGGAGTTGCTGGAAGATGCTGAGGATGCGTTTGGCGCTCGGCCAGCGCTCGAGCTTGGCCACGCGCCACCCTGCCTCTGTCTTGGTGACAGCCACAGGCAACAGGTCGATGAAGGATGTCTCCAATAGCGTCTTGTGATCGGCCTCATCTGGCACCAACTGCTGGAGTTGTCCTGTCACGCGCTCGGTGAACGCCTTCCACTGTCTCGCCCATCCGCTGCGCGGATGCTCCTGGGCGCGCCCAGCGACAGTCGCCAGTACCTGGACACTCCGAAGGAGCGTCGCGTCAAAGACTCTCGCTGGCGGCTGCGCCTCCCGTCCCATGATCACCCCGGGCAGGCGGTCGGTTGGTCGAGCGGCCTTCCTGAGCGATGCCAATACCGTGGGAATCGTCGAGAGCGCTCCCCGTCCGAGCACGAGTGCGAGCAGGGCCGGGCCAACCCACGGGACCACTCCGAGGGGACCCAAGAGGCCCCTGAGCGTCACCGCATCGCTGACCCTCGCTTGCTGGACGAACTCAGCCGCTGCACGAAGCGCCAACGTAACTTCATCAAGTGGAAGACGCGCGGCATCCTCAATTACTTTCACCCGGGCTCGATCGAGCGCAACCCCGTTCAGCGCCAGGACAGACAGCACTAAGACCTTCGTGGATCCCTCAAGTGGCTTGCCGAATGATACCTCGTGAAAGATTGGTGAGGTCGAAGGCCCCAGCGGGCTGCTGAGCGTTTCCTGAAGCAGTGCGTCAGCCAGTTGCCACGACGCTGCTGCGGGGAGCTGGAAGGTCGGATAGGGACTCGCGTGCTCAGCCGTGGCCAATCGTGATGCGAACTCTTGCACCTGTCGCGAGAAGAGCGAGGTCCCCCTGGCAACGCCGCGCAACTGCCTCGCCAAGCCTGGCAGCGGCCTCTGGAACGAACCGCTGAGCGCTTGGAGGCTGTCAGAAACGCCTGCTAAGAGTTTGGCGGTGACCTGGACCGTTTGCGCCGTGGCCGTGTGGGGCTCTCTTAAGAAGGAATCCACGCCTTCCACCGCATTGAAGAATGCAGACGCCACACGCTCGGTCGCGCCCGCCAACCCTAGTTTCCATCCCCAGGCCCATTCGCTGACCGTCCGGTCCGCCTTCCCGAGCGCCTCGTACACCTCTGTGAAGGTGCCGGCCGCATCCTCCGCAAGCCCACGGAGACGATCGGCCAACAGCTTGGCCTGTGGCTCAAGGACTCCTTGCAGGTCCGCGCGCAGCTCCCGGATCGCTGGGAAGAAGAGGGTACTGGTCAACGAAGCTCGAGCTTCAGCTTGCGCAGTGCGCTCCTCCTGGGCCAGCTGTGCCAACCGAGGCGCCAGCTCGGTCTGGATGGCACCCCGGAGCTCATCCAGGTTGATGTGCCCTTCCTCAAGGGCTCCTAGCCAACGGACGATGGTCAGTAGAGCCAGGACGCGAAGCGCGGGCTTCTCTTGGGTCGGAAGATCGTTGAGGAGTAACTGCTCCGCCACGATGAGCGGTGAACCAGAGGCGCTGGTGAGCACAGTCTCAACAGCGGCACGTTGCAGATGGCGCGGCAAATCTGTCCGCCAGCGCGCGGCAATGAACGACAGTGCCTGTTGCCGAACGAACCAATCATCAGAGGTGAGTGCTGCACGAATCCCCTCTTCAGCCAGCGGCTCCGGCAACTGCTGCCAGTGGGTGGACACAAAGGACCAGGCGCCCCACCGGATGAAGACGTCCTCGCTGTGCAGCGCGCTGACCAACCGTCCCGCGCTCACGTGCGCCTTGACCGATTCGGGCAAGCTCGCCCACTGCGCGGTCAGCCGCTGCCAGGTCATCGGAGCCGCTTCGGGCCTTTCTGCGAGCCCTTCGATGAACACTGCGTTGCGTGCTTGCTTGGCGAGCAGGTGACGCACGACCTGCCCTACCCGCCGCAGTCGCTTTCGGTACGCCGCATCCTCGGCGCCGTGGGTGAAGTGCTCATCGGTAAGGTGGCGCAGTTCATCCTCATCGAGGACTTCCCTGCGAAGATCGCCCTGCTGCGGGTCGAGGAGAGAGAGGAAGAGCAGTTCCCCAAGGTAGATGACCCCATCGCGGAAGCCGGCGTGGGCGAGGTTGGAGTGCTCGATATCGTTCTGCCAGCCGAGGGCGGCTTGGCCGAGGGCGATCCGAAACTTGACCGGAGCTCCGCGGACGTGGTGCTGCGCGATCCACTCCAAGAGTGTCTGCTGCTGGTCGTTCGTCAGGAGGGTCTCAATCGGCACGGCTTTACCGCGGTACTGCTCCGGGCTCGTCACGCCTGGTCGATAGCCATTCACGTACCTCAGGTTGTAGGCCACCAGTCGTCCACCCTGCTCTGTCACCTCAACCATGTCCCCTTTTTGGATGAGCCTGGCGATCACTGGATTTGCCTCCGGGGCTTTGGAGCCGGCGATGTCACGATCCCTTCCAGGGGCGGAACCCGGCTCCCACGACAGGACTGAGTCGATCTCCTCAGGATGCTCCAGTTCCGGGCGGGTCGCCTCGGTCAACGGGGTGCGCCCGACCAGCAGCTCGCTGGCGTGCTCAGGACCGACCTGCGCATTGGAGGCCGCGAGTTCCTTGCGCCACGTCTCGATGGTTCGCTGGACGTCACCGAACCGCTCCGCCAGCTGCTGCAGCGCATCCGGGGTGGCGCGGGGGATCTCCAGCGTGATCACGGGACGCTCGGCTTCCGCGAGCGGCTGGGCAGCCCCCATCGCTTGCGCGCGGATGAAGTCGCCGAAGGCGAGCGGGGTCTCGCCGGGAATCGGCAGCTCGGGCCGGGGCTGCGCCTCCCGGACGATCACAAAGAGCCCGGTCGGCGGCCCGCCGAGGAACAGCTCGTAGAGTGAGTGCTGGTAGCGCGGCCCCTCCGCGATGACCGTGGGGACCTGCCAGACCGACTGGACGAGGTGGCGCCACGCCGCGGCGGCGCGCCGTACCTCAGGGCTGTCCGGGAGGTAGGAGAGGAACGCCGTGTACTCCCGACCCTGCCGCATCGCGAGCGACAGGATCGCGGCCAGCATGTTCCGTGGATCGCGGTCGACCGCTGGCATCTCCGACAGGAGAGCGTCAATCCCCGGCGACACTGCGGGTACGAGCAGGCGCATCGTGTCATCCGAGGCCAGCTCGCGCTCCGTGGAGGGCTGGCCCTGGCGTAAGGCCTTCACCGCCGCGTCCGTGCCCTGTTTGGAGCGCATCACGACCTCTTCGGTAAACGGGTGGACGCCCATCGCCTGGGCCGCCAGGGCGATCGCGACCTCCGAAAGGAAGAACAGGTCGCCGAGCGCTTCGCGAGAGGGAACTTCCAACCGCAGGATGATCGCTCCGGCTTCTCGTAATCGCTTCAACTCGTCTTCGCGGGCGCCGGCCTCAGCCTCAGGCTCATTCGCCAGCCGCACCACGAGAAAGAAGCGACGCGAGAGATCGGTTCCCGCGCGCGTCAGCGGTACCAGCGGCTCGTTGAC
>CAYJWO010000010.1:3238-12725 GCA_964373825.1 uncultured Planctomycetales bacterium | reverse complement strand
AGCCGCTCCAGCAGCGGAACGGCGAACGCGGACGTGCCAAAGAACACTACGCGCATGACGCCGCCCTGAGTCGAAGGCGGCGCACCCACGACAGGCGATCCAACAGCAGCCGTCCCTGGAGATGATCCACTTCGTGCTGAAGGACGATCGCCAGCAGCCCCTCCGCCCGAAGGCTCAGGGGCTTGCCATCAACCTGTTGCCCGCGCAGGTGGACGCGCGCCGCGCGGCGGACCCGCTCCCACACCTTTGGGATGCTCAGGCACCCTTCGACGACCGCGGTGCGTCCTTCCGGGGATTCGAGCACGGGATTCACGACGACCACCTCATGCCCGCGCCGCTGCGACGGGTTCGCGACGAACACCTGCAGCAACCGGCCCACCTGCGGGGCCGCCAGCCCGATGCCGTCGCGCGCGTACATCGTCTCGATGAGGTCCCGGGTGAACGTCCGTAGCTCGCCGGAGAACTCGGTCACGCGGCGGGCCGGTTGTCGGAGCACGCGATTGGGAACCACGCACACCTCAAGCACGCTCATCACGATGATCGCAAGTCTCTGCTATTCTAAGCTCGAAACGGAAGAACGCAACCAGCTTGACATCGACGGACGAGCCGCGATAATGCCGATGATGCCTACCGCCGCTGTCCCCAACAGCCTCCAGCCCTACTTCGAGAAGGGGATCCAGGCGTACACCCAGGGCAGCTACGAGTACGCCATCGATCTGCTGACGTACGTCATCCGCAACGCCCCGGACGCCACGGAGGCCCGGCGCTACCTGCGACTGGCCATCCAGAAGCGGTTCAACGAGCAGCCCCCCACCCCGCTCTCGCAGGCCGGCTTGGCGACCATGACGCTGCCGCTGCGCTGGTGGGCGATCCTCGCGGAGTTCCGCGGCGAGCTGCGCACCGCCATCAACGGCTACGAGCAGCTCCTGCGCGTCACCCCGCGCTCGAAAGCGCTCCTGTTGCGGCTGGCCAACGCGCTCACCCGCTCCGGCATGGATGACGCGGCGACGCAAAGCTACGAGGAGCTGCTCGCCATCGATCCGAACCACATCCCCGCCCTGCGCAAGCTCGCCCGCCTCGCCATGAAGCACGGCCACGACGCCCAAGCCCGCCAGTGCTTCGAGCGGATCCTCAAGCTGCACCCCGGCGACCTCGAGGCGCAGCAGAGCCTGCGCAACCTCGACGCCCTCGGCACCATCCGCAAAGGGTTCACCGCGTAAGAGCCATTCGGAATTCGGAAAGGGGAATTCGGAATTCCGCATTCCCAATTCCGCATGCCGAATTCAGAGCGGGTCCACATCCACGACGACGGGCAGCCCTTGAAACCGCCGTCCCGGCTGCAGCGTCTCGCGCAAGACCCCCACCATCGCCGCGGCCGACCGCCCCTTCAACGCCAGCCCGACCCGGTGCTGCCGGCGCACGCGCGGGATCCGCTCGGGAGCCGGCCCCAGCACCTCGATGGCTCGTCGGCCGATCCGCCGGCGCAGCGCCTCGGCGAGCGCTCCGGCCGCGCGTTCCGCGCTCGCCGCAGCAGATGACCGGAACATCAGGGCGACGAGGCGCGTGAACGGCGGCAGGGCGAGCTGCCGGCGCATCCGCAGCTCCTCCCGGTAGAACGCCGCGCTGTCGTGGCGCGCCGCCGCCTGAATCGCGTAGTGGGACGGGCAGAACGTCTGGATGATCACGAGACCCGGACGGTCGCCGCGCCCGGCCCGCCCGGCCACCTGGGTCAGCAGGTGAAACGTCCGCTCGCCGGCCCGAAAGTCCGGCAAATTGAGCGCTGAGTCGGCGGACACGACCCCCACGAGCGTGACGTTGGGAAAGTCATGGCCCTTAGCGATCATCTGCGTGCCGACCAGCAGGCTGATCTGCCGGGTCTTCAGCGCCTCGTACAGCTCGTGGTGGCTCCCGCGCCGACCCATCGTGTCCGTGTCCATCCGGGCGATCGCCGCCCCCGGGAAGAGCCGGTGGAGCTCGGACTCCACTCGCTCGGTCCCGATCCCCCGCAAACGCAGGTAGCCTTTCCGGCAATGGGGACACACGTCGGCGAGCGGTGTCGTGAACGCGCAGTAGTGGCACCGCAGGGTCTTCTGGGCCGCGTGGTAGACAACCGGGACGCTGCACCGCTCGCAGCGCATCGTCGTCCCGCAGGCCGCGCACTGGGCCACCCGGGCGAACCCGCGCCGGTTCAGGAACAGCATCACCTGCTCGCGGCGCTCCACCGCCTGCTCCAGGGCGCGCTGGAGCCTCCGGGAGAACGGCCCGCGCGACCGGCGGGCCCCAAGCTCCTCCCGAAGGTCGACCACCTCGACGCGCGGCAGAGCCCGGCGCTCGACGCGCTCCGGCAGCTCCACGAGGCGGATGGCCCCTCGCTGGGCCCGCGCGTAGCTCTCGACGGACGGGGTCGCGCTCCCCAGGAGAACTATCGCTCCCGCGAGGCGAGCCCGGATCTCAGCCACCTCCCGCGCGTGGTAGCGCGGGGCGTCCTCCTGTTTGTACGTCGGCTCGTGCTCCTCGTCCAGGATAAGGAGGCCCAGCCGGCGGACTGGCGCAAAGACCGCGGACCGGGTCCCCACAACGATGCGGCTCGTCCCTTCCGCCAGCCGTCGCCAGGCGTCGGCGCGTTCGCGCGTTCGCAGGCCGCTGTGCCAGACGACGACCTCGCCACCGAAGCGCGACCGAACGCGCTCGATGGTCTGCGGGGTGAGGGCGATTTCCGGCACGAGGTAGATCGCCGACCGTCCCTGACAGAGGATCTCCGCAATCGCCAGCAGGTACAGCTCCGTCTTGCCGGAGCCGGTGACGCCGTGCAGCAGGATGGTCTTCGCCTTGGGCGAACCGAGCGCGTCACTGATGACCCGCCAGGCCCGTCGTTGAGCGGGGGTCGGTGTCACCGTCGCACGTCGCTGGAGGCTGGAGGCTGGAGGCTGGAGGCTCGCGGAGAAGTCGCCGCCTCGAGCCTCGAGCCTCGAGCCTCGAGCCGTCCCGAGGCGAAGGTCACTGGGCACCATGGCCGCCAACGCCTCCCCCGTGCTGCAGTAGTAGGCCTCGGCCAGCTGTTCGGCCAGCCGCCAGCGCTCGCCGTCGATCACCGGTGTCGTGTCCAGCACCCGCCGCACCGGCTTGAGCTGCGGAATCGGGCTGTGGTCGAGGCGCTGGAGCACCATCCCGACCCGCTCGCGCCGGCCGAACGGCACGACCACCCGCACGCCCGGCTGGACGGCGGCCTCCAGAGCAGCCGGCACCAGATAGTGGAACGACCGCTCGAGCGGCAGGTTGAACACCACGTCCGCTACCGTCATGCGGGCCGCGTCGTTCCGTTACGAGCGTCTCTCTCGCAGCAGGCGCATGACCTGCTGGAGGTCCTGCCAGACCAGCCGCTTGGCGGAGGGGTTGCGCAGCAGGTAGGCGGGGTGGAAGGTGGGCACCATCGGAACGCCGTCATAGGCCAGCACCTGCCCGCGCACCGTGGTAATCGACACGCCGGGGCCCAGCAGCGCCTTGGCCGCGACCGCACCCAGCACGCAGATGACCTTCGGCCGGACGATCGTCAGCTGCTCCTGCAGAAACGGCAAGCACGCGGCCATCTCTTCCGGCAGCGGCGTGCGGTTGCCCGGTGGGCGGTCCTTGAGGACGTTGCAGATGTACACGTCCTCCCGCCGCAGCCCCATCGCCTGGATCATCTTGGTGAGCAGCTTCCCGGCCGCCCCCACGAACGGTATACCGGCCAGGTCTTCATCGCGGCCCGGCGCTTCCCCGATGAAGACCAGCCGGGCGTCCGGGGTGCCGTCGCTCACCACGGGATGGGTTCGGGTGCGATACAGCGCGCAGCTCCGGCAGGCGGCGACGCGCTGCGCGAGCTGCGCGAGACGCGCTCGCTTCTCCGGGGCGGCGACCGGCGATGATGCCGCGATCGGCAGCTCGGTGACCCCCAGGGCGCGCCAGGCGTCGAGATGCTGCTTGAGGGCTCGCGCCACGTTCGGCTGACTCCGCTCCGACGCCATCCGTGCGATCACGCCTCCCGTCCGGCCAGCAGCGGCCGCACGACCCTCGTGAGAATGACGGGAGCGGCATCCGCATGCCCCACGCGCCCCGCCGCCTCCCGCATCGCGTTCAATCGATCCGGATGCTCCAGAGAGGAGACCACGGCGTCCGCGACGGCCGAGGGGTGCGGTGCAATGATCGCCGCCCCCGCCTGGGCGGCGTGCTGCGCGTTCATCCGCTCCTGGCCGGGGATGATGTGGTACAGCACCATCGGCAGCCGCCGCGCCAGCGCCTCGCTCATCGTCAATCCGCCCGCCTTCGTCACCAGGAGGTCGCTGGCCGCCATCAGCTCCGGCATGCGCTCGACGAACCCGAACACGCGCACCGGCATGGCGTGTCCGCGGGCCCGCGCGTCGAGCCGACGCCGCGCCGCCTCATCCATTCCGCACACCACGAGCAACTGCACGCGCCCGGGGTGAGTGGCTTCAAGCGCCAAGAGCGAACCGACAACCCGTTCGAACCACCCGACCGTCGTCCCCCCGCTCGTCACCAGCACCGTTTGGCGCGCGGATTCCAAACCCAGCGACCGCTGTATGGCCGCGCGATCGAACGAACGGCTGAATCCCGCCCCGATCGGAATGCCCACGACGTGGACGCGGTCGGCGGACACACCGCGCCGCCGGCAGACGACCCCGCTCTCCGGCGTCGCCACGACCATCGCCTCGCACTCCGGGCTGATCCAGAACCGGTGGGGGTGCAGGTCGGTGACCACGACGACCGCCACGCCCCGCAGCCATCCGCGGCGCTTGCCCTCCCGGCAGAGGTCCGCCGGCAGGAAATGCGTCGCCAGGAGGAGATCCGGCGGCTCCCGCTGCAGCCAGGCGACGAACCGCCGGGCGATGAGCAGGTTCCAGGCGCGCCGCAGCGGCTGGACGCACGCGAAGACGGCGCGATGCTCGAGCAGCGCATAGCTGATGTTCCAGATCCAGGGCAGATGTCGAACTAGAAAGAGGTAGGACCAGCCGTAGCTGCGCCGGAACCAGCGGGGGGTGTGATCCAGGAGGTCGGCGCAGGTGACCGTCGCCTGCGGGAAGGCCGCGCTCGCGGCGGCCGCCAGCGCTTCAGCCGCTCGGCGGTGCCCGGTGCCCGCCGTCACATAGCTGACAAGGATACGAATGGTTAGGCCGGCGACTCCAACTGCCGGAACGTATCGTAGTAGCCGGACACCTTCGCGAGAAACCGGATGAGCTGCCCGTCGCGCTCGGTCATCTTGATCCGCCGCAGCGCGAACGGGTCGATCCACCAGCGGGAGGACCCGCGGTTCGTCGTGCACGCCCCCCGGTAGCCGGTGTCCCGCACCACCACCTGGGCCTGCGGCGTGTAGCCGCCGATCGGGTAGCTGAACAGCGCAACCGGCCGGTTGAGGCGCGATTCGATGGCCTGCTTGGATTCGAGGATCTCCTGGCGCAACCGCTCCTCGTCGGCCAGTGGAAGAAACGCGTGGTTGAGCGTGTGGCTGCCGATCGACAGGTTGTCCTGCGCCATCGCCTCTAGCTGCGTCCAGGACGCGAACCCGGACAGCCCAACCTCGTTGGGCGTGACGAAGACGGTCGCCGGATAGCGATGCCGCTGCAGCAGCGGCCAGGCGACGGAGCACGTTTCCTCATACCCATCGTCGAACGTAATCACCACCCCGCGCCGAGGCGGTTGGACCCCTCGTTCCATGCAGCCGAGCAGCGTCTCGAGGCTGACGACCTGGAACTTGAAACGCGCCAGCCACCGGAGGTGGCGGTCGAACACGGCCGCAGAGACCGTCGGCACGTGGTCGCCCTGGCTCTCGCCGACGCGGTGGTACCCGAGGATCGGCGGGTAGTACGGCCAATGGGTTATCCCACCACCTGACTGGGTTCGCTGCAAGCGAACCGCCGCTTCGCGGCTCGCCTTCGGCGAGCAGGCAGGTGGTGGGATTATGGACATGCGGGCTCCGCTAGAGCCATCCGCGATGCGGCGCAATCGCCTTCACGATGAGGCGCTCGTGACTTGATCGCGGTGACCAGCAGGTACCGTCCATGCAATCCTGGGAGTGCCGGGGTGCGCTGCTCCAACTGCCGCCACTGGGCTTGCTGTGCGCTCGAGAGCTGGGATGGCCGCAGCCGCGTCAGCCACGCGAACCGGTCTATAGGATAGACCACAATCCGTTCGAAGCCAAGCGTCTCGTAGAGCGGCTGCAGCTGCTCCGGCGTCTGCCAGTTGTAGTAGGCGCTGCCGCGAAACGGCCCGTCGGACGAGCACAGCACGGCGTCGGCGGCCGCCGGGTCGCCGGCGCGCAACGCTTCCACGACATAGTAGTCCCGCGGCCGGTGGGACACGCACAGCAGGCCCCCCGGGTGGAGCGCGCGGGCCATCGCCTCGAGCAACGCCTGGCAGCGGGTGGACAGGTAGACGACCTCCGCGCAAATGACGGCGTCATACGTCGAAGGACTTGATGGGGCAAGTAACCGCTCGATGTCGCCGCGCCGCCAGGCCACCTCAACACCCGCCTCGCGGGCGTGCCGCCGGGCGCGCCGCAGGGCGAACCCGGAGGTATCGATCCCGGTCACCTGGAATCCGCGCCGTGCGAGCGGGATCGCCAGCCGCCCCGTCTGGCAACCCGCCTCTAGAAGACGCGCGGGTGGTGTGACGCCTGCGTCGCGCAGCTGCCGCTCGATCCGTTCGAGGTAAAGCTGCGCGAACCACGCCTCCTCCGGATCCTCGTGCATGTCGTAGTACGCCGGGTCGTAATCGGCTACCGCGCGCGCGAGTTTCTTGAGGAGCCGCCGCATGCGCCTAAGCCCCCGGGCCGCCCAGCACCGTCTCGGCCTGCGCGAGCACCCGGGTAACGTCAAGGGCCAGTTGCGTGCCGAACATCGCTCGATCCCCACCATTCACCCCATCGAGAAACAGGCCGAGCATGCGCTCCATCGGCTGGCGGTCCTCCGCGGGCCCGAGGGGCAGCGGAGCACCGGCGGCCACATCCGCCGTCCGCTCCGCCCGCGCCGGCGTCCAGGACGACACCGTCACCTGCGGCGAGGCATCGGCGTTCCAGACGTAGCGCCGCCCGGCGGTAAAGATCTGCAGCGTCCGCCGCTTCTTCGGCGCGAGCGACCCCACCTGGATCCACGCGCAGCTCCCGCCGCTGAATTCGAGCCGCAGGCTGATGAGCTCGGGGTGGCCTGCGGCGTTCGCTGGCCCCCCGCAGGCGGCAAGCCGCGTCGGAACCCGCTGCATTAGATCAAGGCACAAGCTCACCCCGTGTGGACCCCAGTCCCAGAGCGGCGGCGTGTCCACCCGAAACGGACCGAACCCCATTTGCTCGCACACGATCGCCTGGATCGGCTCCGCGGCCTCCCGCAGCGCCCGTGTGAGAGCCTGATACGCCGGGTCGAAGAGTTGCGTGTGGTTCACGAGTACCGGAACGCCCGTCGTGGCCACCCGGTCGTGCAGGCGAATCGCGGTGTTCACATCCATGCACCAGGGCTTTTCCACCAGGCAGGGCTTGCCGGCCGCGAGGCACGCGTCTAGGATCTCTGAGTGGGTGGGTGTGGCCGACGCAACGATGACGGCGTCGCACGCCGAACGGACGAGCTCGCGCCAATCCGGCAGGATCTTGGCGGCCGCCGGGACGAACCGCGCCGCATCGGGTCGCCGTGTCGCGACGTGCGTGAGCTGGCAGCGGTCCGCCAGGTCGCCCAGCGTCTTCACGTAGACCTGCCCCCAGCGCCCGAGCCCGATGAGTCCGAGCCGCAGCCGGCGTCTCATCGCCGCGCTAGACGGGCGCTCCGGTGTACTCCTGCCGCGCCCACCCGAAGAACCGCTTCAAGCCGTCCGGGAGGCTGACGGCTGGCTGGTAGCCGAGCTGCAAGGCGGCCTTGGTGATGTCGGGACACCGGCGCTGCGGCTCATCCGCCGGATAGGAATCTGGGTACTCGATGGATACGACGTCGAGGGGGCGGCCGACCGCCTCCTCGACGTACCGGACCAGCTCGCGCATCGACACCTCAGGGACCGGGTTGCCGATGTTGTAGGCCTGCCCCGGGGCCCCGCTCAGGAGAACCTTGAGGAATCCCACCAGCGCATCCGTGACGTAGCAGAAGGTGCGGGTCTGGCGGCCGCTGCCGTAGACGTGGAGGGGGTGGCCGCCGACGATCCGGCTGGCGAAGTTCGGGAGCACCCGGTAGTCCCGCTCCGACATCCCGGGGCCGTAGACGTTGAACGGCCGCACGATCTTCGTCGGGACCCCGAACTGGTCGTGGAAGACGAGGCAGATCGTTTCCCCCAGCCGCTTCGACTCGTCGTAGCACGCCCGCGGACCCAGGCAGGAGACGTTGCCTCGGTAGGACTCCAACGTCGGCACGTGCTTCTCATCCGGATCACCGTAGATCTCGCTGGAGCTGAAAAAGAGGAATCCCTTGAGCGGATGAGCGCGGGCCAGCGTGAGGAGACGCTTGGTCCCGATCGTCGCGACCTCCAGCGTTTCCAGCGGGTACTTCCGATAGTAGTACGGGCTGGCGATCCCGGCCGCGTGAAGGACGTAGTCCACCGGCTCCTCGAGCGTGAGCGGCTGGATGACGTCGTGCGTCAGGATCCGATGCCCGTTCTGCGCGAACTGGTTGATGTCGAAGGCATTCTCCTTGGCCACCTGGTTGTCGAGGACGATGAGGCGGCAGGGCGGCGAGAGGACCCGCTGGTTGAGGAGGGCGAACACCGCCATGACGTACCGGCCCAGGAAGCCCAGGCCGCCGGTGAGCAGCACGGTGCGCCCGGCGAACGCCTTGGCGTCGTCGCCGAGCCGATCCACCACCTCCTGGATATCGCTGGGCAGACAGAATGTCTGCATCTTAATGGACCTCAACGCGCGGCAAGGGCACGATGAAACGCCCGCCGGCCTCGCGGAACGCCTGATGCTTGGCCATGATGGACTCGGCGAAGTTCCAGGCGAGGATCAACGCGTAGTCCGGACGCGGCCCGTGGTCATACAGGTGCGACGCGGGAACGATCGGCAGGTGGTAGCCGGGAGAATAGCGCCCCTGCTTCCATGGACTCTCGTCGATGATGCAGTCGAGCAGCCCCGGCTCCAGCTCGAAGTGGTGCATGAGCGTCGTCGCCTTCGCCGGGGCCCCGTAGCCGACGATACGCTTGCCCTCGGCCTTGAGCTGTCCGAGCAACCGGAGCAGCTCGGCCTTGCGCTGCTGGATCCGCGCGAAGAACTCCCGGTAGGCGGCGACATCGAAGAGCCCCCGTGCCCCCTCGAGGCGGACGAGCTCCTCGACGCGGGCGTGCGGCCGGTGCGGCCCGTCCGACCGGCCGACCAACACGCGCAGGGAGCCGCCGTGGGACGCGACGCGCTGCGCGTCAACGACGCGCATCCCGTGCCGCTCGAAGAAGGCGAGCAGCGGCTTGAGCGCGTGGTAGCTGAGGTGCTCATGATAGATGGTGTCGAAGAGCGTCTGCTCGATGACATCCA
>CAYJWO010000010.1:0-3138 GCA_964373825.1 uncultured Planctomycetales bacterium | reverse complement strand
GCCGGATCAACGCCTAAGACCTCCATGCCCGCGTCCTGGAAACATCGCAAGAGGGTCCCATCGTTGCTCCCAATCTCGAGCACCCGGGAGCCCCGCGGCATACCGGTCTGCTGAAGGAGCGCTTCGGCGTAGCGGCGGAAGTGGTCCACGAACACCGGCGACGTGCCGGAGACATAGACGTAGTGGCGAAACAACCGCTCCGGGTCGACCACATCCAGCAGCTGGAGGTGGCCGCATCCCTGGCAGAGATACACGTCCAGCGGGAACCGGTCCTGCGGCTGCCCCCGCTGGTCGGCCGGGACGAACTCGTTCGCCAGCGGGGTCTCGCCGAGCGAGCACGCCTGGATCAGCGTACGCGACCCGCACAGCCGGCAGTCCGCGCGGCGCCGGCACGCGGACGCGGTCATGCCGCCTCCCGCACAACCAACGGCGGAATGCGCACCGTGTCCGCTTCGTAGTTGGCCATGTGGCGGTTGTTGCGGGCGAGGACGACCATGACGGAGTTCTCGGTGAACACCATCACGTGCTCGTACATCGGCGGCGTGTAGAACATTCGCCCCGGCTGGATGACCCACTCCTGGGGCGGCTGCGCGGAGCCCACCGGTCGGTGCGCGTACACGAGCCCCCCGGTCTGTAGCCAGCAGTAGTGGAAGTCCGTCTTGTGATAGTGGTTGGCCCGCACCGCCCCCTTGACCGATCGGATGATCGCAACACTCTCGAGGGGTATGTCCAGCAGGTTAAGGATCTCGCCTCGCGCATCCACGAACGGCGGGCGGATGGAGACGATCACGCCTTCGGTGTGGTCGATGGCAGTCTCCCAGCCTGTGTGAGTTCCCAACACTTCGCCCATTTCACGACTTCGAACCACGCGTAGAGGCTCGCGAACAACACCCCGAAGAGGCCCTCCCGGAACCCTTGCTTCTTGACGTAGCTCTTCCAGAAGACCTTCCAGGGAGAGCGAACAAGATACCACACCAGCCGGCGGCGAGGCCACCCCGACGATATCGCCACGAGCTCCTCGGTCTGGATCGAGGTGTACCGGTTGTGGCGGCTGACGAACGCCGCCAGGTCATCGCACGGGTGGTGCTCGATGTCCGCCTCGAGGACCCCGATGGAGCCGCTCACCTCCGGACGCTCGTGCACGCGTCCCACGTACCGGACCCGATCCCGGCGCACCAGGTTCGGCAGGTAGTGGTACCATCCCCCGTGCCGCATGAACCGCCCCATAAAGTGGCTCTTGCGCCGAAAGCGAAACGCGTCGTGCGGCGCGCCGTCGGCGAGCAGCCGCCCCACGGCTTCCCGAAAGGCCGGTGTGACCACATCGTCCGCGTCGATCTGCAGCACCCAGTCCCCGGTGGCGCGCGCCATGCCGAGGTTGCGCTCTTCAGCGAAGCTGCCGCCGAACGGATGCGCGATCACCTGGGCGCCGAAGGCGCGGCAGATCTCCACGGTCCGGTCCGTGCTCATTCCATCGACGACGATGAGCTCGTCCGCCCAGCGGATACTCTCCAGGCAGCGGGCGATGCGCGCCTCCTCGTTCTTGGTCAAGATGACCACGGACAGGCGGGTCCGCTGGACCGCCACGTCCGCCATCACGCCAGCCTCCGCCGCCATCGAGATCCGTAGAGCCGCATGAGCTGAAGGACGTACCACCCTGTGACCTTCCACCCCAGCTTGCTGCGCCCTCGCGCGCGATCGGTGAACACATAGGGGATTTCCCTCACTTGACGTACCCGGGTCGTCGCGAGCAGCTCCAGCAGAATCTTGAACCCCCGGGACGACGCTGCAGTCCCGCGGAGCAGTTCGCTGCGACACAGGAAGTAGCCGGAGGTCGCATCGGCGATCGGGACGAGCGGCCGCGCGAGCCCATTGGCCATCCGGGACAGCAGCCGGCGCAGCCAGGGCCAGTCGGCGACACCGCCCCCGGCGACATACCGGCTGGCGACCACCACGTCGGCGCCCGACCGCAGGGCGGGCAGCATCTGGACGAGAAGCTCCGGCGGGTGGCTGAGATCCGCATCCATCACCCCGAGCGCGTCTCCCGAGGCCTCCTGCGCGCCCCGCGCGACTGCGGCACTCAGATCCCGGCAGCCGGGGAGGACAATGACCCGCCCGCCTCCGCGAGCACCCAGGAGGCGTTGGGCCTCCCGCGCGGTCCCGTCTGGGGACCCGCCATCCACCACCAGCACTTCCAACGGCTCCGCCAGCTGAGGCCGTACCGCCTCCAACCGTTCGAGCAGTGGCGGCATGTTGGCCCGTTCGTTATACGACGGGATGATGATGGTCACCATGACGGGATCGCGGGGTGTCGCGCAGCGGCGGTTCCCTGCCGGCCCCGATAGCGGCGTGCCATTCGCCAGAGATCGCGGCACGTCGCTCCTGCGTGCTCGAACGGGCGGACGGTGCTCGTCTGATCGTTCTCCACGTGCACTGGAATCTCCTGGATCTGCAGCCCCATCTCTTCGGCGAGCAGCAGGACTTCAACGTCAAACGCAAACCCCGTAGTGGCCACTCGGGCGAAGATCGCTTGGGCCGCCTCGCGCTCAAA
This sequence comes from uncultured Planctomycetales bacterium, assembly GCA_964373825.1. Lineage (GTDB taxonomy): Bacteria > Omnitrophota > Gorgyraeia > Aquiviventales > Aquiviventaceae > CAYJWO01. The sequence continues at coordinate 590 of CAYJWO010000010.1, read as the reverse complement.
ACACTTGAACCCGCACTGCGTGTCGCGGAACCGTACCCCCAGCAGCGCGCGCACAACCAGGTGAAAGCTTCGACCAAGCCACCGGCGCAGGAAGCGCTGGCGCGGGACCGTCGTGGAGCCGGGCAGCGCTCGGGAGCCGATCACCATGTGGGCGCCGTGCTGCAGGAGCGGCAGCGCGCGCTCGAACTGCTCGATGCTGATCGCGAGATCCGCGTCCGTCACGCACAGCCATCGGCCCGCGGCTTGCGCGATACCCGCCTTGACCGCCGCGCCCTTGCCCTGTCGGCGCGGGAGGCTGACCAGCCGGACCTCCGGGAGGCGCTGTGTTACCGATCGCACCAGAGCCGCGGTGCCATCGGTGCTGCCGTCGTCGACGACGAGCGCTTCAAAGAGATGGCGCGGGCGCAGGTAGGCGACGACGCGTTCGAGCGTGTGGCTCAGTCGGCTCGCCTCATTGTACGCCGGCACGATGACCGACACCTCGAGTCGTATCCTCATTTGGCAGGTGGGACTTCGCGGGCTCCCGGCGGCCCGCTGACGCTGCCCGCCGGATTGGACGTTGGAACCTTGTGAGGCGGGTGGCCGGGCGC